>JAEWXD010000044.1 GCA_023396045.1 Bacillota bacterium
CGCTTAACGTCAATGGAGCATGGATACAGCGATTTATATTCTTGTGGCGATTAGCATTGCTTTGTCGATCGTTGCTATCGTCTTATCCTTGAAGCGGAGGAAGTAACAAAATGAACGAAAAGGACTATTCAGCGCAAAAGAAACACATTCGGACGCATTACGCCCGCTTCCCGCTTGATCTTCGTCCGGAAGTGCTGGAGGAATTCAAAAAGGCTTGCGCGGACAACGGGACAACGCCGACAACGGAAATCAAGAAGTTTATTGCGGCGTATTGCGAAGCGGCGCGGGATAAGTAACTATCGACAGGGGCGGCAGAAATGCCGCCCTTTTGTCATATTCGGAAGCTGGAGGAAGGAAGAATGCACAAACACTTAACATGGACAGACCGCCTAAAAATCGAAAAAGGCTTGAAAGAGGGCTTAAAGCCTTGCGCGATTGCCGACCGTCTGCACGTCCACAATACAACGATATACAGGGAGTTGAAGCGCGGACGCTATACGCATTTGAATTCCGACTTGACGACCGAAGAACGCTATTCGCCGGAGATCGCGCAACAGCGCTATGAAGAGAACCTAAAAGCCAAAGGCGGCGAATTGAAGATCGGCGACGATTACGAATTGTCAGCTTTTATTGAAAAGAAGATCGGCGAAGAAGGCTATTCCCCCGCCGCCGTCGTCGGAGAAATCAAGCGGCTGGGGCTGACCTTCAAAACGGAGATCAGCGAAAAGACGATCTATAATTACATCGACAAAGGCATATTCTACGGGATCAGCCGCGAGAGCTTGCCGGAACACGGGGAGCGGAAACGGAAGTATGATAAGGTGGAGCGGAAGAAAGCCGCCCGCGCGCCGCAAGGCGAAAGCATAGAAGAACGCCCGCAGGAAATCAACGATCGGCAGACCTTCGGACATTGGGAAGGCGATTGCGTATGCGGGAAGAAGCGGACGAAGGAAACCTTGTTCGTTCTTTCGGAGCGCTTGACGCGGAACGAAATTATTATCAAAATGCCGGATCAGACCGCCGCCAGCGTCGTGGCGGCGCTGAACAAATTAGAACGACGCTTCGGGAAGAAGTTTTCACAGATATTCAAAAGCATTACGTTTGACAACGGATCAGAATTCATGGATTGCGCCGGAATTGAAAAATCCGTCTACGGCAAAGATCGGAAGCGCACGAAGGTTTACTATTGCCACCCGTACAGCGCATACGAACGCGGCACGAATGAGAACATAAACAAAATGATACGGCGGTTCTTGCCGAAAGGAACGGACTTCCGGAAAGTAACCGCCGCATATATTCAGCGCGTCGAAACGTGGATCAACAATTACCCGCGCGAGATTTTAGGCTTTGAAACGTCCGGATCGCTCTTTGAAAGATACGTCGCCGAAGCCGCTTGAAGCCTTCTGAAAAAATATTTTAGTTTTTTCTGCTTTTACTCTTGACTTTTGCGTATTAGCCTTATTGTTTGTGCTTTGTCAAAAACACTCCTCTGCTTATTAAGTGAATAATAGATATGATTAGGGCAGGGAATTATTCTGCTTTATTTGAAAAGTTGTATAATTATTAAGAGATATATATAATATATATAAGAAGCGATACATATGTTTAAGAAATTATATAAAAAATTAAGAAGAGTGTATCGTAAAATAGAGTGGCATTTTGTGATGAAAGAGGTTGAAAGACAGATGGATGACCCGAATTTAAAAACATATACTTCTGAAGAATTTAGAAAACACTTTGAATATTAGTAAATATAAGAAATGATGAATATGTTTAAGAAATTATATAGAAAATTAAGAAAAGCATATAAATGGTATTTTGTTTTGCATGAAGTTGATAAACAAATGAAAAGTTTAATATGAAAGTAAATTATTTTATATTGAATATAAGGAAAGGAGCAGTCAGGTGGGCAAAATACATATAGAGGGGTCCAAATCGCAGGCACAACGCGCCATATTGTTGGCGTCTGTTTTTGGTGCACAACTTAAAAATGTGCCAAATAATCAGGACGTATTGGCCGCTTATTCCTTCGCCAAAGCCATGGGGGCAAGTATACAGGGCGAAAGCATTGTAGCGGGTACAGAGCAACAAGGCATTGTGAATGCTAAAGAATCTGCTACCGTTCTTCGTATGGGTTTGCCGCTTATGCTTGCAAAATATGGCAATGCCCATTTTGTGTTAGAAGACTCTTTGGCAAAGCGCCCTATGGATTCATTTTTTGAATTCTGTAAGGTTTCTGATATTGAGGCAGAAATCAAGGACAATGCCATTGTTTGTAAGGGCTTTTTAAAAGCTGGGGAATACCATTTGCAAAATATCATTTCTTCCCAGTTTTTATCCGGCTTACTCATGGGTCTTTCTGTTTTGTCACAAGAAAGTAAAGTGTATTATCACAATATTCCATCTATGGAATATGCACAAATCACATTGGATATTTTGAAAAAATTCAATGTACATATTCAACAACATGAACTGTATTTTTATATACCATCTTGTAATGCAAAGTCGGCAGATATAGAAATCACAGCAGACTGGAGCTCTGCCGCCCCATTTCTCATTGCCCAATGTTTTGGTTACCCTGTGGATTTAGAGGGAAATTTTTCTAAAAATCAGCCGGATGCAAAATTATTAGAAATTCTGCAAAGTACGGGCTTTACCGTGCAAGGCTTACATATTAAAAAAGAAAAACCATTGCACGCACAAGTGATAAACTGTCAAACCATTCCTGATATTGTGCCTTTGTTGGCACTGCTATTTACACAAGTACCGGGGCAAAGCGTATTGCTAAATGTAGAACGCTTGCAATATAAAGAAAGCAATCGTTTGCAAAACACCTTACATATTTTACAATCCTTAGGTGCAAATATTCATTATCAAAACAACGCTTTTTATATACAAGGAAAAAAAGAACAATGGCAAGGCGGTATTACAGTAGATACCTCAAATGATCATAGAATGGTAATGCTTGCGGCCATAGCCCAACTCAACTGTAAACACAATTTGAACATTCGTAATAAAGATGCAGTACAAAAATCCTATCCCAATTTTTGGGAAGACTATGCAATGCTAAGAGGACATTATGAGTATTTGGAATAATATTATTTTATTTGGAACATCACGCGGTAAGGCAGTAGGGGCAACCCTTCAAAATGTACCGGCAGGTATTAAAATAGACGAAGACTTAATAACGCAAATGCTGTATCGTCGCAAGGCCAAAGGCGTGGCAGATACAGCACGCCAAGAAAATGATGTACCCAATGTGCTCAGCGGTATTTATAAAGGTTATACCACGGGTGAACCTATTACCGTAGTGTTTGAAAACCAAGACGCAGAAGTAAAAGAGGATAATAGAAATAGTATTCCTCGCCCCAGTCATGCGGATTATACGGCTAATATCGCATCTAAGGGCCTTTGTGATTTACGCGGGGGTGGTGCGTATTCCGGCAGGCTTACGCTGGGCTTAGTGTATGCCGGTGCTATTGCCAAACAGTACTTGGCTTTGCGTGATATTGAAGTTCTTGCTAAATTGCAAAAAATCGCCTATGTGGCAGATATGCCAATGGATACCGTCAATCCGGATTTAGATGCACTTATTGCATGCCAACTGTTAGATATCCCCATGTTGAATGATGCAGCGCGTGAAAAATCCAAGCAACTGATTGCAGATGCAAGGCTGCAAGGAGATTCTTTGAGTGCCGGTATTGAGTGTATGATTTATAATTTGCCCGCAGGTCTTGGTGGCATGCATTTTTCGTCTTTAGAATCCGTGCTATCACAAGGCTTATTTGCCATTCCTGCTGTGAAAGCTGTGCAGTTTGGTGATTTGCCAAGTACCCTTTCCTTTGGTAGCAATTATAATGATATTTTGTATTTGCAAAACGAGAATATAAAAACCATTACCAACCATTGCGGAGGTGTTTTGGGTGGCAGAAGCAACGGTATGCCTGTGTATTTTCAAGTAGAAATGAAACCAACACCATCCATTGGCATACCACAGCAAACCATCAATTTAAAAACAAAGTGTGAAACACGAATTCAAAATACAGGTAGAAATGATGTTTGTATAGGTATACGTGCTTGCCCTGTGGTAGAAAGTGTGGCAGCGCTTTGGGCAATGTATGCATTGCAGGAGCAAACGGAATGAAATCCTTTATACTGGCATTTTTAAGTATTGTATGTAGTATCGTTTTGGTTGTGTTATTGCTTGTAAATGCAATCTATTTGGAATACTTGTTTAAAAAATATGGTAATTTTGAGCAAACGCCACTAAGTAAGCAACAAGCAAAAGCAGTTGCACAAGGCATTAGCTCCTATTTACTTGGTACAAGTTCTAAATTAGTAATACAAGATAATGAAGATTATAGTGCAGTGCTTTCTCAAAGAGAGCGTTTGCATATGCAGGATGTACGCAATATTTTTTTAACCATTCGTAATTTGGCCATCGTATTGTGGGCAGTGTGGTTTGTTGTAGTCTTTGCGCCAAAGAGAAAAACAGTACCCAAATACTATATGTATGGTTTAGTTGCAAGTATAGTAGCGTTGGGGGGGCTTGCAATATTTGCATGGATTGATTTTGATCGTGTGTTTATACTGTTACATAAAATTCTTTTTACCAACGATTTATGGCTTTTAACACCGGGAAAAGATTTTATAATTAGTATGATGCCGCTGGCTCTGTTTCAGGAAATAGCTGTCACCGGTGGAATACTTGTAAGTGTTTTTGTAACTGTGTTAAGTTATATCTTAATTAAAAAACGAAAATATTGAATTTTATAAAAAAGTAGAGTATAATAATTAAGATTAAAAGGAGAATTTTATGAATAACGAAATTTTAAATCAACAAGAAACTTCTAACGAAACAGAAGTAGACCCGGTCAAACCTTGTACAGAATCTACAACACCTAAGAAAAAAGGTTGGAAAAAGGAATTGCTTGAATGGATTATTGCCTTGGGTAGTGCCTTGGTAATTGCCTTTGTGGTTCGTACATTTATATTTGAACCGGTAAAGGTATCCGGTAGGTCCATGGCTGAAACTTTACAAAACGGCGAAATAATGATTACCACCAAATACGATTATTGGTTAGGCGATCCAAGCCGTTTTGATATTGTTATTTGCAAATACCCAAACCGAAAAGAAACTTTTGTAAAACGTATTGTAGGCTTACCTGGGGACACTGTTTCTGTTGAAAATGGTTTGCTTACCGTAAATGGTATCGTGTATCCGGAACCCTATATTACACACCGCCCAAATTATTCTCTTGAAACATATACCGTGCCAGATAATATGTACTTTGTATTAGGCGATAATAGAGCAAATTCAAACGACAGCCATTTGGTTGGTCCTATTGAGCGCAAACAAGTAATTGGCCACGTACGTGCAGTGGTATTTCCCTTTGGTAATATTCGCAATGTAGAGCCAAAAATGGCAGATATACAGCCTTAACTTGTTTTATAACACAGTATCATATATAATGAAAAAGCATTATTTTTTAGGAGTTTATAATGGATAAATTACAAGCGGTTTTTTTCGATTTGGATGGAACCCTGGTCAACACATTAAGCGATATTGCCAACGCATATAACTATGCATTGGCACAGGTTGGGCTTCCTGCTCGAACAGAATCCGAGTATAAACAGTTTATTGGCAATGGTTCTAAAGTTTTGTGTGAACGCCTTTGTGGTGAACATACAGATAAAGTAGACGAAGTAAATGCAATTGCAGTAGCTCGTTATTTAGAATATTGTACAGAAATTTCTGATGCATATACCGGTGTGCAGGATGCAATAGAAGTTTTACATAGCAGAGGCATTAAAATTGCCGTTTTAAGCAATAAACCGGATGCATTAACCAAAGAAATTATCGGTACTTATTTTTATAAAAGTATGTTTGCCCATATTCGTGGTTTAAAAGATGGTGAAGAGCCTAAACCAGACACCACTGTACTTTTAAGTATGTGTGAAGATATGGAAGTAGACCCAAGAGAATGTATTTTCTTAGGGGATTCTGAAACGGATGTACATACTGCTAAAAACTGTAATATGAAAAGCGTTGCTGTAGATTGGGGTTATCGTTCTGTGGCTCAATTAGAAGAAGCCGGCGCAGATATTATTTTAGAAGACACCGCGGATATTGCATCTTTACCGGAGATATTTGAAAATATTGAATAAGGAGCACTATGGAGAATTATATTTTAATGATAGACAGTGATTCTGACTTATCTTTTGATTTACAGGAAAAACTACAAATACCCGTAGTATATATGCCTTATATAATCAACGGTCAGGAGTTTTTTGCCTCTTTGGGCAAAGGTGGCACATTACCGGAATTTTATAATAAAATGCGCAGTGGGGAAGTGCCCGTAACAGCCTCTCTCTCAACACCGGATTATATAGACTATTTTGAACCCGTTTTAAAATCTGGTAAGGATATTCTGTTTATTGCCTTTTCGAGCCAATTGAGCAGCACCATTCAAAATATTTATGAAGCAAAAAATCATTTGCTTTCTATTTATACTGAGCGTAGGTTTGAAGTAGTAGATACTTTGAGTATCTCTTTCCCGGAAACTTTATTGATACTAAAAGCCCATGAATTATACACCAACGGCGCAAGTATGGATGAAATTGTTGCCTGGCTGGAAGAAAATAAGCTAAAAGCACAAGTTTACCTCACTGTAGATAACTTAGTATATTTTAAACGCGGTGGTAGAATTAGCGGCACAGCTGCTTTTATGGGTACATTGCTTGACTTAAAACCTTTAATTACCCTCTCTAAAGAAGGTAAATTAGTACCTATTGAGAAAATCAAAGGTAGAAAAAAAGCATTGCGTGCCATTATAAACCATTTAAAAGAAAATATTACAGATGCAGATCAACAACAAGTTATTGTGTTCCATGCAGATTGTGAAAACGAGGCAAACTCTGTGGTAGCTATGTTGCAAAAAGAATTGCCGGAAATAAAAGATATTCGTGTAGATATCGTTGGCGAAGTAATCGGTGCGCATTGTGGCCCGGGTACTATTGGTATCGCATTTATGGGTAAAGAAAGACCCTACTAATACTTGTAAAGTACACTATATTGTGGTATTATATTTTAGCAATAAGGTGGGAGGTGTAAAAGATGAACGCTTTAGAAACAGTAATTGGTATTATTTTAATTATTGCCGCAGTAATAATGATTGTTACTATCTTAATGCAACAAAGCAAGCAACAAGGCTTGGGTGCAATTAGTGGTGGTGCTGAAACTTTCTTTGGTAAAAACAAAGCCAGAGGTATGGAAGCTCGCTTAGCTTTATTAACCAAAGTTGCTTCTGCGGTATTTATTATTTTAAGTTTAGTGCTAGTAATAATTACAAAATAAAAGATGTGTTTTACACATCTTTTATTTTTTGGGTGCCTGCAAGGCATCTTTTTTTAATTCATTAAAGTAAAATTGCAAACTGCTCTTCTTTATTTTAAAAACAAAATGTCTACCTATTACATGGGCATCTACTATGGCTTCATCTTGGCTAAGCATATAAACTTTAATTTCATCGTTTACTACTTTAATTCTATAATCTTCACTTCTGTTTGGAATTTTTCCGATACCGTTCACTTGCGCAAGATTTGTATAGGCTTTTTTTAACTCTATTTTATCTAAATGCACCATTGTTCCATCACTGTAAAACAATGTACCGGCAGTGCTGTTACCCATTACATATGCACTATGGGATATGATAAGTGAATCTCCGTAAATGAGTCGGTTTCTATTAAACTGCATGGTTTGCACAATAAAGGCAATAAATATGCCTATTACTATTATGAGTAGTGCAATAATGAGGGCGAATTTTCTATTGTTATACATTATGTATTTGCTCCAAATGTTGTGTTGCATTAGGCCCAACAATGGCAATAGAGGCTTTATTTACAAAACACTCTTGTATTACTGCATGCACATTTTCCATTGTGGTATTTGCAATTTCTGTAAGTATTGTTTCTATCGGCTTTACTTCACCACGCAATAGCATCCCTCTGCCTAAACGACTCATGCGGGAGGAACTGCTTTCTAAACCGAATTCAAGGCTTGCTTTTAATTGTGCTTTGCTTGCTAAGAATTCTTTTTCTGTGATGCCGTTGTGCATGAATTTTTGAATTTCTTCTTGTATGGCAGCAATTATTTGCGTACATGTTTTTGGGTTCGTGCCGGCATATATTTGTAATGTACCCACTTCTTTGTAGCTGCTGATATACGAATATACACTGTATGCAAGCCCCAATTCTTCTCTGATTTTTTGGAATATTCGTGAGCTCATGCCGCCGCCCAATATATTGCAGGCAATATTGGCAGCATATTCTTTGCTATTTCCAATTTCAAACGCAGGGTAGCTTAATATAATATGGCTTTGCTCTATCACTTTATCCAAAGCTTTGTTTTGTAAGCGCAACACATTTCCACAAAGTTCTATATTTCTATCTGTATTGGGGCAATTGGTAAAATATTTGTTTATAATTGCCCGCAACTGTTCTTCATCAAAATTGCCAACTATAGAAATAACCATGTTCTGTGGGGTGTAGTGTTTTTTCCAATATTGTATAATATCATCTCTGGTATAGTTGCTTATATTGCTGTAAGTACCTAAAATGGGTTTGCTTAAGGAACCTTGGTATATAGCTTCGGCAGCAAGGTTTACTACCAAGTCGTCCGGTGTGTCATTGCTCATGGAAATTTCTTCCAATACAACACCGCGTTCTTTGTTCATTTCGGTTTCATCAAAGAGGGGATTGTACACTAAGTCCCACAGTAATTCTATACTTTGTTCTAAATGTTCTTCTAAAGCACGTACATAATAGCATGTGCAGTTCTTGCCGGTAAATGCATTCAGGCTGGCACCTATATCGTCCATTTCTTCGGCAATTTGTTTTGCACTTCGGTGGCTTGTGCCTTTAAAAACCAAATGCTCAATAAAATGGCTTAGGCCATTTTCGCTTTCACTTTCATTTGCAGAACCAACATTTACCCAAACACCCATACTGATAGAATGCAAATGGGGTAGTTTTTCTGCAATACAACGTATACCATTGGGCAGTGTAAATTGTAGCATAGTATCTCCTTTATAGAAAAAAGAGCAAATTGTTTTGCTCTTTTTTCATTTGTGTGCAAAATGCACAATATTATTCGTTTGCAGATTCGCTGCTTTCAGAATTTCTTCTTGGTGGTCTGCGACGCTCGCCTCTGTTGCTTTCTTTTTTTGGCTCTTGCTTTTTAGCAGAATAATCTACATCGGTACGAATTAAGTTTACTCTACCTTGGGCATCAATTTCTGTAACTTTTACAGGTATAAAGTCGCCTTCTTTTACAACATCTTCTACTTTTTCAATGCGTTCGGCAGCAAGCTTGCTAATGTGAACCATACCGTCTTTACCGGGTAATAATTCTACAAAGGCACCAAAGTTCATAATACGAACTACTTTTCCTAAGTATTCATCGCCAACTTCCACATCTTTTGCAATACCCATAATAATGTTTTTGGCTTTTTCAGCGTTTTCTGCATCAGGGGTTGCAATGTATACTCTACCATCGTCTTCAATATCAATTTTAACGCCGGTTTCCTCAATGATTTTGTTAATCATTTTACCACCAGGCCCAATAACCTCGCGAATTTTTTCTGGGTTAATGGTAAAGCGGATAATCTTAGGTGCATACTTGCTTAAATCTTTTCTTGGTGCATTTAAGCAGTCTAACATGATTTTAAGAATATGAAGTCTGCCTTCTAAAGCTTGGCTTAATGCTTGGGTTAAGATTTCTTTGTTAATACCTTTAATTTTAATGTCCATTTGAATGGCGGTAATGCCATTCATAGTACCGGCAACTTTAAAGTCCATATCGCCAAGGAAGTCTTCTAAACCTTGAATGTCAGTTAATACAACTACTTTGCCGGTTTCTTTGCTTTGAATTAAACCCATAGCACAGCCTGCAACAGGCGCAGTAATGGGTACACCAGCGTCCATTAAAGACAGGGTGCTACCACATACGCTTGCCATGGAGCTGGAACCGTTGCTACCCATAATTTCAGATACCAAACGCAATGCATAAGGGAAGCCTTCTTCACTGGGAATTACCGGTACCAAAGCACGTTCTGCCAATGCACCGTGACCAATTTCACGTCTGCCCGGGCTTTTTGCCCTGCCTGCTTCGCCGGTTGCATATGGTGGGAAATTATAGTGGTGAATATAACGTTTAAAGTCCTCATCACCTAAACCATCTAATACTTGGCCATCACTCATTGGGCCTAAAGTGGTAATGGTTAATGCTTGTGTTTGGCCACGTGTAAATACTGCGCTGCCATGTGTGCGTGGCAATACACCTACTTCACACCAAATAGGGCGAACATCTCTTAAACCACGGCCGTCTGGGCGAATGCCTTGTTCTAAAATTTTATTGCGCATAATTTCTTTGTTCAATGCATACAATGCATCAGAAATTTCGCGTTCTCTGCCTTCAAATTCTTCAGCAAAGTGAGCCAATGTTTCTTCTTTAACTGCTTCTTCACGGGCAGAACGTTCTTCTCTGTCAAAGGTTTCAAAGGTGTATACGCACTTATCGTATGCAAATGCACGTACTGCTTGCATTACATCTTCGCCGGTTTCCTGAATCACCACTGGGGATTTTTCTTTACCAATTTCAGCTACAATGGTGTTTTGGAAATCTACTAATTTTTTAATTTCTTCGTGTGCAAAAAGAATGGCTTCAAGCATTACATCTTCGCTTAATTCTTGCGCACCGGCTTCTACCATCAAAACGGCATCTTTGGTACCTGCAACGGTGAGGTGCATTTTGCTTTGCTTTGCAGTTTCTGCATCGGGGCAAACTACATATTTTCCATCAACATAGCCAATTACAACAGCTGCTGTTGGGCCACCAAATGGAATATCACTTACGCATAATGCTATGGAAGAACCAAGCATGGAAGGAATTTCCGGTGGAACATCTGGGTCAACGCTTAATACAGTAACCAATACTTGTACATCATTACGCATACCTTTGTTAAACATGGGGCGCAATGGTCTATCAATTAAACGGCAAGTTAAAATTGCTTTTTCACTTGGTCTGCCTTCTCTTTTTAAGAAGCCGCCCGGAATTTTACCGGCAGCATATTGTTTTTCTTCATAGTCTACATTTAAAGGGAAGAAGTCAATGCCTTCTCTTGCTGTGGGGCTCATGGTTGCGTTAACCATAACTACAGTGTCGCCCATGCGAACCCATACAGAACCATTTGCTTGTTCTGCATATTTTCCGAATTCAAAACTTAGCTCTTTGCCAGCTAATAATGTAGTAAATTTTTTACTTTCCATTGTTTTCTCTACTTTCTTTACTCAACTCTACATATAACAACCAACGATATAAAAAAGGTCGGCAATTTTGTACTATGCCGACCTTTTGTGCTAACGCAAATAGGTAAGCGATAAGCGTACTATTTACGTAAACCTAACTTAGCAATAAGATCACGATAACTTTCGATATCTTTCTTATAAAGGTAATCCAATAAACCACGACGTTTACCTACCATAAGCAACAAACCTCTGCGGCTGTGGTGGTCTTTTTTGTTGGATTTAAGGTGTTCGTTTAAGTGATTGATTCTTTCTGTTAAAAGTGCAATTTGTACTTCTGGGGAACCGGTATCACCTTCGTGACGAGCATAGTTGTTAATAATTTCTTGTTTAGACATAATATTTATCCTCCTAAAAAACGTTTCGCCATTACACAATGCATAGGGCTGGAGTTAAAGCCGCAACACTTTGCATAAGGTCTTTTTTACATACCCTAATATTATAACATCACTATTGTATATTGTAAAGTAAATTACATAAAATTCCTATATTTTATGCAATTTCTTTTTACTGTCAGGCATTACTACAAGTAGCATTACCAAACCTATTACATTTAATACTATCATAAGTAATAAAGCGTTTTTAACGTTTATGTTTTGAATCAAATATCCACCAAGTAATGTATTGATTACCACTGCCATAGTATTGGCTGTACCCATAAACATCTGGCCTTTAATTTGGTTGTGCTTATCTATGGTTTCGGCTACAAAATATACTTGTGCAGGTATAAACAAAGCAAAACTAAACATTTGTACACCTTGTGCCAAGTATATTTCAAAAGGAGATCTCGCCAAAAAAATAAGCGTTGTTTTTATTGCAAAAAACAGAGAAGCAAGCAACAATACTTTGCGTGTGCTTTTGCAAAATTTTAATACAATAGGGTAAAGAAGCATACCGATCAACTCTACATAGGCACCAATAGCAAGAGCAATACCAAGGCCTGAGGAATCGCCTCCAACATCATTCACTACTTGATACAAAAAACTGCTAATAAATGCATGGGATGAATAAACCAGAAGTAAAGCCACTACCGTGAGTATAAATCTTGGGTGTTGCACAATAAACTCTTTAATAGTGAGAGCGTTTTTATCTTCTATTAAATGGTCTGCTTTTATTTTTATTGGGGAGGGGAAGGTGAATACAGCTACTACAAACAAAAAAGATAAACCAATGTAGATGGGCATAGCAATGCCTACACCAAAGTGGCGCAATGCTCTACCTAAAAATATAGATATTGTTGCAAAAAACATAGAACCCATGCCTCGGGCCAGTCCGTAGTTTAAGGGCGTACCGTTGTTAATATGTTCTGTAGAAAGCGCATTTAAAAATGAAACCTGTATATTGCATACTAATATAATTACTGTATATAAGATGATAAATAACGGGGTTGGTGCTTTTAAAAAAGGCAGAACAGAGGCACAGAGTATGGCTATACATGCATAAAAAGCAGAGATATGCTTTAACTTTAAGTTTATATATTTATCTGCAATGCTGCCCATTACAGATTGTAATGCAATACCCAGTATGTTGCCGGTGGCAAGTACATAGCCCAATTGCATTTCG
Organism: Bacillota bacterium; assembly: GCA_023396045.1. GTDB lineage: Bacteria > Bacillota > Clostridia > Christensenellales > Aristaeellaceae > JAAZPT01. Next base: position 12,928 of record JAEWXD010000044.1, read on the forward strand.
CTGTAGCCGTTGTTTACCAAATAAAAAGAGCTGAAGCCCAATATTACGCAAGAGCTTAGCCAAAAAGCACTTTGTACCAATACATAACGCCATTGTATGTTTTTTGTTGAATTCATAAATGTTTCCAATACTTTAAAATAAGCATACTGTATATGCCATAAGCATTATAGCATATACAGTACACTTGGCAATATAAAATTAAAAGAAATATAAAAAAATACATAGGTCGCATTTTAAGGTGGTCTGTTATCTATACAAACCACCTTATGATGCAAAGTGAAGAGGTTTTAAAACTCTTTTTTGTTCATTATCAACACAGATAGTTGTATGGCTAAAATAATCAGTATAACCAAAATGATAGAGGTACCAATTATTATTAAGGTGCTATGTTGCACTGCTTGTGTAATAAAAATGTACAGAATAGAATTTTCTTTCAGTAATGTTGAAATGGCATATATGAAAAAATATGTAACAACCATAACCAATCTACCCTTGTCTGCACCATATTTTAATATAAAAGGCAACTGTATAGCAGAAATAAGTATAGTTGTTAAAAATGTAAGTACAGCCAACAACAATACGGTATATAGTTGTAAATTGTTTTTGGTTAGGAGCAGTATACTGATACTAATTGCTCCAATCAACCCAAAAGCAAATGCAAAAAATAGTTTGCTTAATACATAGTCTTGCTTTTTTATGGGCATTGCAAAAGCAAAACGCTCAAAATTAGACTTTGTATCGTAACCAAAGGTAATGGCGCTTACTATTAAAGGAAACATTAAACAAATGAGAGGTAGGATAAAGAGTGCGTTTTCATAAATCCCATATGCAGAAAGGGCAAGCGATATACATAGGGTTAACAGTAAAGTCTTTTTTGCAGTGGCGATATCTTTAAGAATTAATGCATACATTTCTTTTTCTCTCCCTTTATAAAATATACCATGATATCTTCAATGGATGGTTTTTGTAACTTTATAGTATTAGGTACAAGGCTCTTTTTTACCAATATGTCTTGACCAAATGCATGCGTTCTTTTACCGATAATTGCCTTATCGTCAAGCAATTCTGCCTCTTGTGTGGATAAAGAGCATATACCGTAATTTTCTTTAAGTTCATCTTTGGTTTCAAAAAACAATATTTTCCCTTCGTGTATGAAGGCAATGTAATCTGCTACTTTTTCTAAATCAGATAAAATGTGCGAAGACACCAGTATGCTATGGTTTTCGTCTTGCATAAATTCTAACAATATATCTAAAATTTCATCCCTTACAATGGGGTCAAGGCCACTGGTAGCTTCATCCAAAATGAGCAGTTCTGCGTTATGTGATAATGCAATTGCCATAGAGAGTTTCATTCTCATTCCGCGAGAATAATTTTTAATACGCTGTTTTAGTGGCAAATTGAATTTTGTTATAAATTGATGGAATGATTTGGTATCCCATTTGGTATATACTCTGGAACAGAATTGTTCTACATCTGTTAAACACATTTCTTCGGGCATTAGCAAATCATCAAAAACAATTCCTAATTTATCTTTTATAGCAATGTTAGTATAATCTTGGTTTCCTAATAGGCATATTTTGCCATCATCTTTGTGTAATAACCCTAACAACAATTTTATGGTTGTGCTTTTACCTGCGCCGTTTTGCCCAATAAATCCAACAATTACCCCTTTAGGAATATGGATATTGATTGGTCCCAATGTAAAATTATCAAAAGTCTTTACTACATTTTTTAATTCAATTGCGCTATTATTCATACTCACCCTCCAAAAAACTTTTTAACATAACAATTAAATCGTTTGCAGAAATCCCTGCAATTTCTGCAAGTTCAGTTATTTCCTGCAGTTTTAATTCAATTTTTTTCAAATGCTCCTCTCTAATCAACTCTTTGTTTTGTGCAGCAACAAAGTTTCCTTTTCCTTGTATAGAATAAATAAAACCGTCCAATTCTAATTCGTCAAAAGCTCTTTTAGCAGTAATCATACTAATTCTAAGTTCTTTAGCTAAAAATCTTATAGAAGGCAATTGCTCATCTGCCATTAAATCGCCATTTATAATTTGGGCTTTTATTTGGTTTTTAATTTGCAAATAGATTGGCTCATCACTGAAATTATTAATTTGTATATTCATCAAGCACCACCTAATGTTATTTGTGTATTAACTGTTATTATTATACTATAACAGTTTGAATTTTGCAATCAGTTTTTGCATAAAAACTTGTTAAACAAATAAACAGCATCACCTTTAGGTAATGCTGTTTAGTAAATTTTTATTCTTCTGGCGTTTCTTCGCTTGTTTCGGTTTTGTTACTCAGTTCTGTATTTTCTGCATCTTCGGTTATGGTGTTATTTTCTTGTTCTTTTTGCAATTCTTTTTCTACTTTTGGGTTCATATAGGCCACATATTCAGCTTTCAGTAAAGAAAGTTCATCATCTATAGTAGAAACTTTGTGTAAAAGCTTTTCAATTTCTAAAGGAAACTGTTCGCCTTTTAGCCACAATTCATAGCTTATCTCGCTTAATTGCTTTAGCAAATCTTTCTTTTGGCTACTGAGTGTAAGTTCTCTGGTTTTAAACTTTGCGTTGTTTGCCATTCTATCTGCAGAACTGCTGATGCCTTCCAATGTTTTAATAAACAAATCTCTTGATTCACTAAAAATGTTTTTCATATTTTCCTCCTAAGGTTTAATCAAGTCATCTCGTAACCGGTATATTGTTGCGCCACGGTCTTTGCTATTAAATACATTTGCGAACCATTTTCCGGTTTTAATAGCGTTAAATTGCATATAGCCCCAGCGTATACCGTTTACACGTTTGCCAAACATGTTGCTATCTGTCCAATGTAAGTTGTCAGTTGTTTGGTCATAGTCTTCTATAAAGAAGAGGGAGTGGGGGCCGTTTCCACCACCATAATTTCCAACCATTTGAAAAAAGTCGCCTTTTTTAATCTGTGGCATGAGTGCATAAGCTTTTTTGTAGTTTTCTTCTTTATTTAGATTTTTATCATACTTAAATTGTTCTACAATTTCAAAAGGAGAACCATCTGCTGCACTTTCTATGCGCCATTCTAAACCGTATTGATAAGGCTTGCTATCTAACAAACTGCGGTTTTTGGGCATGTGTAAGAGTAAATCCGGGTAAGCCTGCATTCTATAATCTTTAGAAAAAGTATCAAATAAGCGCATTACAAAGTTTTTGCATACACCTATATGGTGGTCTTCTTCTGCAGGGGCAAAGTTATATTTTTTATCTTTAGAGTTGGCGAATGCCAAATCTATCATCTTTTGTATTAACTCTTCTTTGGGGCTTATAATGGTTTGTACTTTGGTTTCGTTTATACCGGTAAAGTTTTCGTTTTCAAAGGCAGTAACTCGCAGTTCCATGCTTTGGGATGTAGGTATAAAACTAAATTCAGTAGAAACAGAAGCACCTTCTAATTTTACTTCTAAAACTTCGTTTTCAACTTGTAATATAAGTTGATAGGATTTTGCGGTATTGGAACTCAATTCTACTTTCAATTTACCGCCATTTTGATAACTTTCAAAAGGCAGTGGCTGCATAATTTGAAAGGTAGGTTGCAAATGCAAATCATTCAAACTAAAGTCTTCTTCGGCTATTACCATAGTAGAAAGCAACAGCAAGCAAAGCATGCATAGGCATTTTTTCATAAGCATCGCATCCTTTCTGCTAATTTATATTCTGTATTTTGCTAATACTTTTAATAAGCCAACGCCCATTTTCGTGCACTAAGGTAGCTCGATATTTACCGCTTATCCACTTGGGTGGGTAAAGTGCATTTTCATTGCCGCTGCTTAAAACTACTTGCCTGTATTGAGAAAGCACATTGCCGTCTATATTGGGTATACGCTCAATAAAATCTACACTGGCACTGGAATCCCAAGGCCAAGTCCATAACGAAGTGATTTGCAGGCGGTGATCTATCCCACGTATTTTATACCAAGAATAGGGGGATTTGTTTTGTATTTTTAATTGTAAACTATCATCTCTATCTATATATGCCGGTAAAAAGTATTTTTCTAATTCTTTGGTTTCATCACTGTACATGATCACCTGGGCACGCTTTGCCATACCATCTTTTAATACCACGTATATATCCGCAGCATTCATAAAATAATAAAATGTGAGGGAAAAAACAGCCAATAAAGAGCTTATGATAAATAACCTGCCTACAATGTACCATACAAATCGGCGAATAAATTTCATGCTTTCCCTCCTTTTATTATTTTTCTGATAATCATTATACTAAAAAAACGTTGCTATATCAATCAATATAGCAACGTAGTTGTAAATTAACGAATTTGTTGTGTTTGTTGCCAACCCAGTTCTACAACATTCTGGTGGGTGGTTGCATAGGGCCCAATGGCCTGTACTTGTGCCAATGTTCTTGGGAAGTGTATGCATAAGTGACCCGGGAAGTTATTGTTCCTATTGCTGTTAAATGTACCGTGGGGCACATTGTGCGTGGTTGCCATATATACTTCACCATTGCTAAAGCTTACCCAAATTGGTTTTGGTGTCCAAGTGGTTTTGCCGGCAAAAGCACGGTTCATATTCTCGGTGTCTTGTGCTGTAATAGGAACCGCATCTGCGTGAGAACCGGTACTGAATATACGCAATTGCCAAGAGATACCGGTGTTATAGTCGTAGGCGGTAATGTTGGGGTATTGCCTGCACAATGCTCGCAAGGAGGTATACCAATTTTCAAATTTAACTTGGGATGCCACAGGGCTGTAGCTTAAAGCTGGTGCTTCAGGCTTAGGTGTTGGGGAGGTACCCGGTGCTAATTTCGCTTCATTGCTTTGTAATGCTTGTAAAGTCAATGCGCCAGCAATACCATCATTTTTCAAGTTGTTTCTACTTTGAAACTGTATCAAAGCCAATTGTGTATTTGCACCAAATTTGCCGTCTGCAGTACCTTGTAAATAACCCAAACGTATTAAAAGATTTTGCAATTCTCGTACTGCGGGGCTATTAGTGCCACGTTTTAAAATCGGCGTGTTGGTGGTATCGTTTTTTTCAATGGCATTGGAATATAGTAGGCTTAAAGTCATTGCACCGGCAGTGCCGTCTGCAGTAAGCTTATTTGCTTTTTGAAATTTAGTAACTGCTTTTTGGGTGGATTTACCATAAACTCCGTCAGCAGTGCCTTGCAAGTAACTTAATGCAATCAGTCTTTCCTGAAGTCGCTTTACAGCTTCACCTTTATCGCCTAAACGCAATGAAACAGAAAGTGGAGCAGGGGTGGTAGATGGGGTTGAAAAACTATTAAAAGATTGTGCTTGTGTAGAATAGAGTAGTTTTAAAGCATCTATACTTGCAATACCATCTTGGATTAAATTGTTTTGAGCTTGGAATTGTAGCAGGGCGGCTCTATCATCGGCTTGAAATTTACCGTCTTTCCGTGCATTATAATATCCCAATTCTGTTAGGCGTATTTGCATGTAACGAACATCTTCGCCATTGTCGCCTTGCTTTATGCTGCGGTTTATACTATTGATTTCTGGATAGTTAATTTGTGTAGTTATTTGGGGAACGATGTTGGCATTGCTTATATCAACAGCAACACCGGACATGGTTCCATCCTTTTTAATTGCGTTTTGGGAAAACATAACACTTAGTGTTTGTGTACCTGCAACGCCATCTTGCTTTAATTTGTTGTTCTTTTGGAATGCTTTTACCGCATCTATTGTAACGGTATCATATTTGCCGTTCGCTTTACCGTCCAAGTATCCCAGGCCAATTAAAACTTTTTGTAGGTTTTTTACCTCTGTGCCTTTAGAGCTGCTTGTCAACTTTTCTGTAGGCATAGGTGGTAGTGGGGTTGGTGCCGGTGCAGCTTTTACGCTTACATTATTAGGTATCGCAATTTGGCTGTATAGCAATGCCAATGTTTCGGCGCTTGCTTTGCCACTATTTTTGCGAATTCCATTTTTGGCTTGGAATTTAGCAATGGCATTGCGTGTGCGCATATCAAAAGAACGGGTAATATCAAAATTATAGTAGTTTAATTCTTTTAAACGTATTTGTAAATCTGCCACCGCTTGCCCGCGGTTGCCATATTCCATAGGTGTACCTGCAATAGGAGGCAATGTTTTTACTTTGGTGCGGATTTTGTTGGCGTTTTTCGCACCTGTATCAAAAATTAATTTTTGTACAGCATCGCCTGCTTTGCCATCTGCCTTTAATCCGTTGATTTTTTGAAACCGCATTACGGCATCTTTGGTGGATTTTCCATAATTGGCATCAATCTCACCTTTGTAAAAACGAAGCTCGGTTAAGGCTTCCTGCAAGGCCATTACTTCATATCCTTGGGAACCTTGGCTTAACAGGTTGTATTTAGCAGGCTCTGGTGTAGGGCTTGGTGCTGGTGTAGGTGTAGGTTCTGTGCCAATCTGCACAAAACTTTGTAAAATATAACCTTTTTTATTGTTGTATGTTACTTCATAAAACTTTCCACTCTTTGCAAGTATGGTAATTACGGCACCTTGCGGTACAGTGGTTTCTACTATGCTATTTAAACTGGCACGTTTACGCATTTTTACATTGTCGGTTGCAAGGCCATCACTTGGAAATTTTGCAAAAGCTATGTTTGTAAAAAGTACGCTGAATGTGCATAACAAAGCCAACGTACTTGCCATTATCTTTTTGTATATAGAAAAGTGTTTCATGAAACCCCCCAAAAATCAAAATACTATTATTATTGTAATAAATATACCGCTCAGTGTCAATATAAATTTAATATTTCTGTAATATTATAAATATGAAACTTTGTTTAGTATGGAATTTATTAAAACAATTGACAAAACTTTTAAAACTGTACTATAATACTACTTTGCAGGGCAATTTGCCTTTATTAACATTGTATATTTTACAAATTTTATATATATGGAGGATACTATGGCTACAGAAACAAATGTAAGAGAACTTACTGTCGAAGGTATGCAGAATGCAAAAGAAAGATTATCTTATTTAACCGGTGTTCGTCGCCAAGAAATTGCGGATCAAATCGCAACAGCAAGAGGTTTTGGTGACTTATCTGAAAACGCAGAATACGACCAGGCTTTAAATGAACAAAGCCGTTTAGAAGCAGAAATTCAAGAATTGGATGCCTATATTCGTAACGCCGTTGTTGTAGATGATAAAAAAATCAAATCCAATGTGGCTGGTATTGGTACTACCGTTACCGTGGAAGACTTGGAAATGGCAGAAACATTAACCTGGGATTTGGTTGGTGCAAGAGAAAGCGACCCTTCCAATGGTAAAATTTCTATAGAAAGCCCCATTGGTGTTGCACTAAACGGCCATAAAAAAGGCGAAACTGTAAAGGTGGAATCCCCTGGCGGTATGTATGAACTGCAAATTAAAAAAATAGAACGTACTAAAAAATAATTTGGAGGCAATCATGGCAGAAGAACAAGTACAAAATGTACCTTTAACTGCGCAAGAACTTTCTGAGCAAGAAGGCATTCGCAGAGAAAAATTAAATAAACTTATAGAAGAAGGTAATAGCCCCTATGTTATTACCAAATTCCCTATCAATAGCGATTCTCAAACTATTGCAGCAAACTTTGAAAGCTTAGAAGGTAAGGATGTAACCATTGCCGGCCGTATTATGAGCAAAAGGGTAATGGGCAAAGCTTCCTTTGTGCACGTTTTAGATGGTGAAGGTAAAATCCAAGTATATATCCGTAGAGATGATATCGGCACCGATGAATACCAGGCTTTTAAAGCAATGGACCTTGGCGATATCATTGGTATTGAAGGCTATGTTTTCCGTACTCAAAAAGGCGAAATCTCTGTACATGCCAAAAAGCTTACCTTATTAACCAAAAGTTTGAAAGTTTTGCCGGAAAAATACCACGGCTTAAAGGATACAGACTTACGTTACAGACAACGCTACCTGGATATGATCGTAAATCCGGAAGTAAAAGAAACCTTTATCAAGCGTTCTAAAATTATTTCTGCTGTTCGTGAATTTTTAGATTCCAGAGGCTTTGTAGAAGTAGATACCCCGGTATTACAAACCATTGAAATTGGCGCTGCTTCTAAAACCTTTAAAACGCACCATAACGCATTGGATATTGATATGTTCCTGCGTATAGAAACCGAACTCTACCTCAAACGTCTTATCGTTGGTGGTATGAATAAAGTTTATGAAGTGGGTAGAATTTTCCGTAACGAAGGTATGGATGCAACTCATAACCCGGAATTTACTTCTGTAGAAACCTACCAAGCTTATGTAGATTATAAAGAAGTTATGGATATGGTAGAAGAACTCTACTCCTTTGTTGCCATCAAAGCTTGTGGCAGCACCAGCATTCCTTCCGGCGAAAACTCCATCAATTTACAAACACCATGGCCAAGGCTTACCATGGCAGAGTCTGTACAAAAATATGCCGGTGTAAATTATTACGACTGGAAATCTGACGAAGAAGCGCGCGCTTGTGCCAAAGCCCACAACGTAGAAGTAGAAAAAGATCACACCAAGGGGGATGTTCTTGCCGCTTTCTTTGACGCTTTTGTAGAACACGAACTTGTACAACCGGTATTTATTACAGACTACCCGGTGGCCATTTCTCCACTTGCAAAACGCAAACCGGAAGACCCTGAATTTACAGAACGTTTTGAATTCTTTATCAACTGCCATGAAATGGGCAACGCCTTCTCTGAATTAAACGACCCTATCGATCAACGCAAACGCTTTGAAGAACAGGTTGCCAAACGCAGAGCCGAAGGTATTAACGCCAGCATTGATGAAGACTTCCTTAACGCATTGGAATATGGCATGCCACCAACAGGCGGTTTGGGCTTTGGTATAGACCGTATGGTTATGCTTTTTACCAACCAACAAAGCATCCGTGATGTATTGCTGTTCCCGACAATGAAGTCCTTACCGAACGACA
>JAEWXD010000049.1 GCA_023396045.1 Bacillota bacterium
GTTTTCGTCTAAGTGATATATATTTGGGTTGGCAACGTAGTAGTCTTTAATTTCTTGTGCCATGCCCTCTTTTTGCAACTGTTGCTGGTATAGTTTTTTACAAACAAAGGTAAGTTTGGCTTCTTTATAACCAACACCCTCGCCCATGGCAATAAGAGTAAGGCCAGTTTGTGCAATTTTATCTACCTCTCTACCGGAATGAGAGCCAATATAGGCAAGGGCTTTTTTATACTCCGGTGCAAAAAAGCCAACGGTAAAATAATCGTTGTTTTTCAAAAAGTCTGTGGTATATCGTGTAGGGTAGCCGTATATAGTAATAATATGCCCTGCATGGCCCGGCCTTGACCAAAGTGTACCAAAACTACCCCAACTAACTGTAAATTGATTACAATGTTCCATTGTACCGGCAGTAACCACCGCCCAGTCTTTAGCAAACAATTCAAACACTTTATAGTCTTTACTTTCAAACGCTCTCATTTCTTACCTCCGCATTTATTATATTTGGTATAGCACAAAGAGAATGCAAGTTTACATTAAAAAAGCACAGTAGCCTAAACTATTATAGGATTTCACAAACATCTATCCATTCCAAAAAGGCAGAAACGGCTTCCACTTCTGCGATGTTCAGTTTAACGGCGCTATTAGCACTACCACAAGCAGGGTATATGGTTTCAAAGCGTTGTAAAGAAATGTCTAAGTACACGCTTACGCCCGGCTTTATACCAAAAGGGCAAACACCACCAACACCATAGCCTATATATTGCTCTACTTCTTCTGCGCTTAGCATTTTAGCTCTGGTATGAAAATAAGCTTTGAACTTGGAATTGGAAACTTTGGTATCGCCCGCACAAACAATCATAACCGGTATATCGTTTACTTTAAAGGTGATAGACTTGGCAATTCTTGCCGGTTCTGTACCCACGGCTTTTGCTGCAAGGTCTACCGTTGCGCTGGAAGTTTCAAAAATTTGTATTCTATCTGCAAAACCTAAATTGGCTAAATAATTTTTTGCGTTTTCAAATGCTATGGAAGAGCTCCTACGTTAGCGTTCATTCTGTGGTTTTAAATATTGCATAATATTCCATTGTAGTTGCCTGTACCTTTGCAAAGTGTTTGCATTTTTACCACAATACTCTCTATCTACTTCTTGGTTATGCTCATAATCTGCACGCATATTATACAATTCAAACTGTTCACTGGTTAAATCCACATATATATCATTTAACTTATTAAAATAATGCGTACTACCCCCACCCACTTTTATTTTGTGAATGGTGCCACCAAACATATCGTATACTAACATAGCGGTAATAGCGCATTGCCCATAGGAAGGGTCTGTCTCTACCCAATCTTTTTGGCAAGCAGGGTAAGCCGTTTGGCTTGTCCAGCACTGCTCTAATACAGCAAATAATTCTAATAAATTGCTAATACCCGGGAATTGCGGCACAGGCTTGCACTGCATTTCTTTACACACATCGCCATGAAAATAATGATTTCTTGGTCTGGCTTTACGCTGCATTTTTTGCATAGCAAGAGCAATGTTTATAGTTTGCATATTTACTCCTTCGTCATTTCATTTTTCTTATTTATAATATAGCACAGTTTTAAAATAACAAAACCCACAAAGAACTTGTGGGCTTGCATATTATTTGGCGAGTTTTTTTAAAATAGCTTGTATGGTGTTGTCTAAAGCACTGCCTTTGGAATAATCGGCAGGAAGTATATAGTCTACTCTTTGGTGTTCCAGCAAACTTTCCACACTGGCTTTATTGCCATCGGTAAACACGGCTATGGAGTGCCCGCCATTGAGCTTTATAAGCTTCATACAAGGCACATCGGTAAGCCCGTCGCCTATATAAATCATATTTTTAAAGGGAACAGGGCGTTGCTCCTCAGGAGTATAGGTATTTAGCTCTTCGTTTTTGGAAATATCCAATATGCCCTTATTGATACGGAAAGGGAACTGCGTTTTTGTGGTATAATTTACCGCATTTTTAGGCCAACATGCAACGTTGTTTTCATCATAGAGGTACTCACAGGCGAATACTTCTTTGAAATGTTTGAATATGCTGGAGCCTTCTATAATTTCACGCAAACCGGAAGAAATGATGTAGTGTTCTATGCAAACGCCCAACTGTTCCCCTATTTGGTTGATATAGTCAAACCATGCCTCTACACCGGGGTAGAGCTCTAAGTCCGCACCTAATTTTACAAACTCTTCCCTTTGAATTTTGATATGATTCGAGCGCGCCTTGTCTAACATAAGGTACATGTAGGCAAGGATATTGTCCATTTTATTTTGTTTAGAAAGTTGCCCAGACGCAGCCCAAAAATCTGCAGCCTGCATACCAAGATTGGGAATAAAGGTATATTCCTGCATGTCTTTGGTGCAGAGGGTTTTGTCAAAATCATACATAATGGCAACAATTGGTTTTTTATTTGGGTGCATATATTACCTCGTTTCAAATGAAGAATACCTCTATTATAGCACTGCTTGCCCTACTTCGCCAGTGGTGGCATAAATCAATGTAAATATTGCAAAAAACAGAAATTTCTCTGCATTTTTTAGGATTCGTTTACCAGTTTGCCCGTCATGCGATCCACGGTCATTGCAAGCACTGCCACTCTATTGCCCGCTCTTTATATTTCTTCCTCTATGGCTGCTTCTGTGGGGTAAAATTTCCCCGCAAGTTTACGGCATTGTTGTAGCACAAACGCATGGTCTTGCACATGTTCTATATGCCCCAAGCAAACCACACTTTTGATGTTTTTGGCCCATTCGTTCGGTTTTACAAAGCCTTCATCCATAACGGTAAAGCAAACTTTATTATTCTTTGCCAAAAGGTCTAACTTTAAGCCCTCTTTTGCGCAATGAAAATACAGCTTGCCATCGCTTACATCATAGTATTGGTTAAGGGGAATGGCATAAGGGTAACCGTTTTCACCATGAAAAGTCAGTATGCCGCGTGGGGCATTTTGTAACACTTCTATACATTCCTCACGGCTGATTTCTTGCTTAAAGCGCCTCATTTTACGAAAATTTTCCATATATTCTCCTTAAAAGTGTGAGTTACTCTGTAATTTGAACTGTGGCAAGTTCACCCAAGAAATAATTGCAATCATCCTCATCTTCAATATCCACAGCGGCTTTTTTTCCATGTTGTATATACTCTTGCATAGCTTCTACATTGCCAAGCACCGCATAAGCACGCGCGTTTGCTTCATAGGCAAAAGCAAGGTCAAAAGAGGCAATAGCATTCTCTTGGCAATACTGTAAAGAGGCTTTGGCATGAAAAAGTGCTGACTCCCCCATTTTTAAAACAGCATATACTCTGGAAACCTGCCACTCGCCCCTTGCAAACTCAAGTGGTGTGCCAATTTTACCCCAATGGTACCTGGATGCATGTGCCATGTGAATCATAGTAAGATTATCTTCTTGGTTTCTGTTTTGCTTATCCAATAATTCCCAAGTAGCATTAAAGCCAGTAATAGCTTGTTCTCTATGCCATTGCATTTGTTCCGGTGTTAAATTATGCTTCATACTGATTCTCCAATAATAAAAAGTAATATATAACTGTTATACACACAAAAGCATACAACTAAAATAGTTTGTACTGTTAAAGTGATGTGTTTTGTTTTTTATTGTACTTAATGATCTAGATGAACACACCCTGTTACTCATATCTGTTTCACATAATAATGAGTATGTTTTTTACATTCCATAAAAAGCGCCGTCGTTTTAATACGCCTATTAAAATCAGGAACAACTTCATCATCAGGTTCAAGCCAAGGCATCGTTTTGCAGTTTTTATCTTTGTTTTTTTCAGATATACTCGCAAGTCTTCGCAATCTGCAAAGATTCTGTATGACACTCTGCCATTCTTACTCTTGATTTCATAGATTCCACAAGACTTTTTCATTGTATAGTCTGCAGTTCTTAAATATAGCTTGGCAATTTCCAATGATTTGAACGGAAAATTCCATCGTTGCAGGACTCGGTTCGGATCCTGTTCGATGTAGATGCAATGCCCGCAAGTACCGCAAATATACTGCATATGATTCTCCAGGCAATCTAACGGGTTTAATAAAGGAGTTACCCTATTATCCGATGAGTAGCATTCTTCGCACATTTTTGTTCTATCTCTCATTCTTAAAAATAAATCTTACTACACGAAGGTCTTTACCTCCAATAGTATCATCTATTTCGATATAAGATAAAAATGGCTGAGCATTTTTTATTGCCCATTTCGCCAATAATATATGAGGCATTTTATATAAAAGAAGCTCTAATTGTTCTCTTTTTCCCAGTAAATCATTTACTTTGATTTTGTACTTAGAAGGTATATCTCATTTGCCTTCTTCATATAATCTTTGCTCAAAATCATTCCATGAAAAATCTAATTGTTTCATAATATATCAATCCTACAAATTCAAACCTACCGAACTCGACAAATCCGGATTTATCATTTGGTATATTTGCTAAAGTCAGCAAGCAACCGGTTAGCAAATGTTCTCAGATAAGTCTGATCAATCTCGTTTTCAAAGGTTATTTCCTGCATGTAGCCGAAAGCGTTCTTATTGTTTAGTCGTCCCATGACT
>JAEWXD010000025.1 GCA_023396045.1 Bacillota bacterium
GTTACACTGCCGTTGGATTCCGGTGTTACGCTTGGTTTGCCCGGAGGGGTTTGATCCGGATTATTAACTACAGTTGCAGTTTGCGGTTGAGATTGGTTGCCGGTTTTGTCTTCAGATTTTGCACTGATGGTGCTGCCATCTTGTACTTTATCTGCAGGAATAGTTACTATACCTGTGTTTTCGTCTACAGTTACATCACTGCCTGCCGGTACTGTCCATTTATTATCGTCGCCCTTGGTTGCAGTTACTTCTTTTGGTGTACCGTTTTCATCAACATAGTTGATGATCACTTTCTTCAAGTCCCCATCGGTATCTGTTGGTGGTGTAATGGTTACACTGCCGTTTGCCTCTGGGGTTACACTTGGTTTGCCCGGAGGGGTTTGGTCCCCTGCTGTATATGTTGCTACAAACTCTTTATTTTCAATTGCTGTAGTAGTAGTTGGTACAGAGGGATTCCATGCAATAAATTGCTTGCTATTATCGTTGTTAACAGCACTTGTCGGAATTACCGGTGCAAGTACAGGATCATCCCATTCGGTGCCTTGCAACACATCAATTACTACATAACGTTCGGTTGTATGAACAATTGTACCATCGACAGTTGCGTCAAACTTAATGCGAACATAGCCATCCGGCACTTGTGTATTCGGATCATAGCTAACTAAAACAGTTGGCTGATCCTTATAGCTTGCAATATATGTGCTACCTGTTACAGTGCCATTTTGAGGAACGGCAGGTGCCCATGCTTCAAATTTCTTTCCATTATCTTTATAGTCTGCTTTGGCAGGAACGGCAGCTGTTAATTCTGCATTATCCCATGTTGTGCCCTGCAATACATCAATTACTTTATGTTGTTTGCCCGCAATGTTGCCATCTGCAGTTGCGTCAAAAATAACGCGTACATAGCCGTTTGGTACAGGTGTATTAGGGTCGGTAGATACAATAACGGTTTCTTGCGCTTTATAAGTTGCTGTAAAGGTATCGGTAGTTACATTGCCAGTATTTGGCACGGTTTTGTTCCATTTATCAAATACTTTGCTTGCATCTTTGTATGTTGCATTGGCAGGAATGGCAGCTGTTAATTGTGGATTATTCCATTCTGTACCTTGCAAAACATCAATTACTTTATGTTGTTTACCTGCAATGTTGCCATCTGCAGTTGCGTCAAAAATAACGCGTACGTAGCCGTTTGGTACAGGTGTACCGGGATTATCGGAAACAATGATAGCCGGCTGAATATTATACGTTGCAACCAAGGTTTCGCTGTCAGAAATATTGCCAGCTTTATCTGTTACTTTTGCATATACTTTTAATACATCACTTGCGCTTGCACCAGCCACATATGCTGCAACATCTGTTACCACTTGATCAGCAGTATTTTTATAAATAACCTGTAATCTGTTTTCTTGGTGCATTTCTACATCAGTAGAATGGTTGTCATTTGTTTTAATTGCCGCTTGTGCGCCATTGGTTAAAGTAGCAACATTATTGGTAGACAAAGCATTCTGCTCTACAAGATTATATAAAGCCGTTTGTGATTCTGCTTGTTTAACAGTAGGTTTGGTTACATCCACACCTACAAAATATACATTTACAACATTATCTGTTGTGTTTATTTTACTACTGTGAAGAATATTAGGTTCATTTACATAACTTGGGTCGTCTAAATCCAAACCTATTGAAGCGTTGGACACTACCAAGCGCCTAAAATCTGTATATTTATCTAATACATCTTTTCTGTCTATTACAATGGGAACAAGTGTTTTATTTGTTTCGGTAGAGTTATTGTGTTGTGTGGGATCAATGGTAAGCTTACCACCGGGAGCTAAGTTTTTAAATTTGGCACTGTCTCTCACACCGTCTGCACCTGCGGAAGTACCGCTTGTATTTACTGCAACACCACCGTTTAAGGAATTATCTACCAAGTCTAAAACATCGGTTAATTCTTTATTATAATAGTACACATTGGCAGATGATGAGAATGAATTTTGCCCACTTTCTGCTTTTACTTTATCTCCCCCCTGCAATGCCGGCCTATAAATTGGTGGCTCAACACGGTTTTTTAATGTTTCATTTACCAATGAAGCGTTAAATAATTCTAAAGCTGCATTAGGATTAATTCCACTTGGATGATCGCCAATAGAGTACAGGTACACGAAGGCATTGTCGTTGCCGGATGCTTGTACAAAACCGGGGTCGTTTGCATGTAGTTTACCGGAAGCACTTACATCATAATCGCTTCTGATATTGGTACGTTTGTATTTGCCCGGAGTAACAAAACCGGTGGCTTTATGAATTTTATATCTCCTTGTACCGCTAGCAGCTATAACATAAGCCTGTTTATCATATTCGCCTTCTTTCATATATGTTCTAAAACTTACATGATACTCCGCATAGCGAGCATTACCCAATCCGGTTACGATAGACATTAAACCGCTTGCATTGGCCTTGATATTATTTAACGCTGCTGTATTTCTGCCGGCATCTGCTCCGGCAACATATTTATCAAAGTCATTGTTAAAGCCGGCGCTGCCTACAGTATGGTACCAGCCACCACTGCCATAAGCACCAAATTCTTCCGGGGTAGCATAATATTCTCTACCATCGTTAGGATATTTATTAATGCTTCCACCCGGCCAATTGTAGACATATGAAATTCTTTCCGGCTGTTTTACAACATTTGGAAGTACAATGATATGGTTTGTTTGATTGGCACCTTCATACAGCTTACCATTTACGTTTAAGCTAACCAACCAATCAATATAATAGCCTTTTTCATCTCTTTTAAGAGGCGATTTGCTAACTGCCATATTATCATTGATAACATTATCCGGATAATAATATGCTGAGTTTGTGCCAAGTAAATTTGGCGGCGCATCTACTGCCAAGGCAGTTTGTAAAGGCAAGCTACCTATTACAGAAATCGCCATAACAAGGGCACATAGCCATGCTATAAACCTCTTTTGGGTTGTTTCTTTTATTGTATTCATTCTACAGTCTTGCTCCCTATAAAAATCATTAAATATCGCATAATATTTATTATATAATAATATCAAATTTATCTTTTTTTGACAATATAATTTGCGTATTTTTTAAACAAATTACTACATTTAGTGTTGTTACGCTATATAATAGCGTGTACAAAATTTAAGAGGAAACTAACGAGTAAAATTTATTTTTAAAAATTACAAAATAATATTTTTGATAAATTTTATTAGAAGTCGCTTATTATACTAAAAAGGCGTTTTCTCGCAAACGAAAAAACACCTTGTAAAAAATATGGTTCAGCAGCTCTGTTTCATGTATGCAGATAATACTATTCTTCATACCCCACAAAAACATCGTCTATAAAACGGCTTGAATCTATGCCCTGCTTGGTATAAGCTTCACGCACGGCGTTTACCACAAAGGGAGAGCCTGAAATATAGTAGTAGGCATTGTTGCCGTAAATTTGTGCAAAGTTTTGCAAGGTTTGCATGGTTTCATCTATTTCAACGGTGCGAATAAACTCAATATTGCTATGGGCATTGCAAAGTTCCTGCAATTCTTGCTCAAAAATATAATTGTCATAGGATGCATATACAATTTTCAGTGCTTGTGCCACTGTGCCGGCAAGGCTTTTTATCAAGCTGCGAATGGGAGTAATGCCAATACCGCTGGCATAGAGCACACAAGGGCTTTGATCTCTTGCAGTAAAATGCCCCATAGGTTTACCAATATCTATGGTTGCACCTATTGGCAAGGCAAACAAAGCTTGTTTGTAGGCACTGGTTTTACCGGGAACGGCCTTGGTAGCAATACACAAGGTATCTTCACTCGGGGTAGAAGCAATGGAAAAAATTCTGAAGTTTTTATCATTCTCTACTTCTGTAAGCAAAGAAAATTTTGCAAATTGACCTGCTTGGTAGGTGTAACCCTCCGGTTTTTGTAAAGTAAGTATATGATAATAATCGCCCACCTGTTCGTGTTTTAGAATTGTTGTATTCATAATATAAATCCCTTCTCTATATTGTTTACATTTATATAGTACCATTATAGCAAAGAATATTTTTGTATGCTATAAAAAATACCACATTGCTGTGGTATTTTAAGCTTTGTAATTATAGCCCCATTTCTTCTTTTACTTCACAGAAGCAACGGATGGCAAAGTCTAAGTTTTCTTTGGTGTGGCCGGCAGAAATTTGTGTGCGAATTCTTGCCTTGCCCTTTGGTACTACCGGGTAGCTAAAACCAATTACATATACGCCTTTTTTGAGCATTCTATCTGCAAACTCTGCTGCTACTTTGGCATCATAGAGCATTACAGGTACGATGGGGTGTGTGCTTTGCGGAATATCAAAACCCTTGGTTGCCATTTGTTCTCTAAAATACTTGGTGTTGGCATGTACTTTATCTCTTAGAGCTGTGCTTTCTTCCAAAAGATCAATAACCTTAATGGTAGCTGCACAGATAGCCGGAGCCAACGTGTTGCTGAACAAATAAGGGCGAGAGCGTTGGCGCAAAAGGTCTACAATTTTTTTGCTGGCTGCTGTGAAACCGCCGCTTGCGCCACCCATGGCTTTGCCAAAGGTACTAGTAATAATATCTACCCTGCCCATAACACCACAAGCTTCCGCTGTGCCACGGCCATGTTCGCCCATGAAACCGGAGGCATGGCTATCGTCTACCATAACAAGAGCGTCGTATTTTTCTGCCAAGTCGCAAATGGCTTGAAGGTTGGCAATGTAGCCATCCATAGAGAATACGCCGTCTGTTGCGATGAGCTTAATGCGGCAATCCTTGGCTGCTTCCAATTGTTTTTGCAAATCTTCCATATTATTGTTTAAATAGCGGAAGCGTTGGGCTTTGCAAAGACGCACACCATCAATAATAGAGGCATGGTTCAATTCATCAGAAATAATGGCATCTTCCGGGCCGAGCAAGGTTTCAAACAAACCGCCGTTGGCATCAAAGCAGGAAGTGTATAAAATTGCGTCCTCCATGCCTACAAATTTGGCAATTCTTGCTTCCAATTCTTTATGGATACTTTGGGTACCGCAAATAAAACGTACAGAGGAAAGACCGAAACCGAATTGATCATATATAGCCTTTGCGGCAGCAATCACTTCTTTATTATTGGCTAAACCAAGGTAATTGTTTGCGCACATGTTGAGCACGGATTTTACTTCGGTGGTATCAATCAAAGCGCGTTGTTCTGTGGTGATAATACGTTCATTTTTATAGGTACCAGCTTCACGAATTTCAGCCAAGGTGTTTTCAAAATATTGATATGCAGATTTCATACTAAAATTCACTCCAGTTTAAGATAATTTTACCGCTGTTACCGGTGTTCATAATTTCAAAGGCTTTTTCATAATCTTTATAATCAAACCTATGGGTAATAATGGGGCGCATGTCTAAACCACCTTGCACCATAGCGGTCATTTTATACCACGTTTCAAACATTCTACGGCCGTAAATACCCATAATGGTTAAGCCTTTGAAGGTGATTTCGTTCCAATCTACATCGGCACCTTTGCCAAAAATACCCAATTGGGCAATTTTGCCACCGTTGCGCATGAGGGATAGCATTTGTTTGAGAGCTACGGCATTGCCACTCATTTCTAAGCCAATATCAAAGCCTTCGATAATTTTGTTGGCTTTCATAGCGTCTTCCAAACTTTCTTTGGCAACGTTGATAACCATATCAATACCCATTTTACGAGCAAGGTCTAAACGATATTCGTTTACATCAGTAATGGCTACGCGTCTTGCACCATTCTTTTTACAGATAGCTGCTGCCATAATACCAATAGGGCCTGCACCTGTTACAAGCACATCTTCACCAACGCAATCAAAAGCAAGAGCTGTATGGGTTGCATTGCCAAAAGCATCAAAAAAGCTAACAACATCCGTATCCAAGCTTTCATCAATAGGGATTACATTGCTGGCAGGTATGCAAAGATATTCTGCAAATGCACCATCACGGTTTACACCTACACCTTTGGTATGCTTGCACCAGTGCATATTACCGGAACGGCAGTTTCTGCAGTTCCAACAAACAATATGCCCTTCACCACTCACCACTTGACCAACATGGTAATCTTTTACATTTTTACCCACTTCTGCAATCACGCCAATGTATTCATGGCCAATAACCTGTGGGGTTTTAATGGTTTTTTGGCTCCATTCATCCCAGTTATAGATATGTAGGTCTGTGCCACAAATGGCAGTTTTGCATATACGAATCAACACCTCATTGTCATTGGGGGTTGGTTTTGGAACTTGTACCAGTTCAAGGCCTTTGCCCGGTTTCATTTTTGCAAGCGCATTCATCATTACCATAAAGAAATAAATCCTCCTATTTGCTTGTAATCTTTGTTATTATAATAGCACAGTACAAATAAATAGTAAACTACAAAAAATAGCCTAATAAAGCACTTTGCAAGGCTTTATCAGGCATAAAAATGTATAAATATAATGTTTACCACTCTGCCAAACGCAGGTTATCTACCCCTTGTTTATCCAGTTTAATATAGAGGTCATTGTTATTTACTATTACTTTGGTTTTAACCAATTGCATCATATAGGTATCACTCTTACTATCCCCATAGGCG
>JAEWXD010000026.1 GCA_023396045.1 Bacillota bacterium
GCTTAGTACCGCATTTTTGATTACAACAGGTACCATTCTGCTAATGATTACAGAATACTTTAATCCTTTGCTATGGAAAGAAAATACCGGCTTTTTGAATAAGCTCATGAATATGTTTTTTCAATCCGTTACTTTGCGTACGGCAGGCTTTACTTCTGTGCAAGTGAGAGATATATCCGAATCTGGTAAACTTATGTCTTGCATTTGGATGTTTATCGGTACTTCGCCGGCGTCTACGGGTGGCGGTGTAAAAACCACTACTATGTTTTTGTTGCTTTTGCAAACATGGGCAGTTATCAAAGGGCAGGAAGACTTAAATATATTCAATAAAAAGATTTATAAAAAACAAAGTGGAAAAGCTGTTGCAACCGTTATGATCATGTTCTCGGCTGCCGTTGTATCCTCTTGGTTTGTAGGTATTTTTGAGGGTTCTGTACGTTTTGCTTTCTTAGATATTTTTTACGAAACTATTTCTGCCATGACTACGGTTGGTTTATCCAGCTTGAGTACACCTGCACTTACACAACAATCCACAGCAATACTAATTCTTATTATGTTTTTGGGCAGAGTTGGGCCACTTACTCTGGCTTATGCCCTGGGCAACCACGGGCAAGATTTTCCGTCTAAGATACAATATCCGGAAGAAAGGATTTTAATAGGTTAATATGAAAAAAACGAAACAATTTTTAGTGCTTGGCTTGGGTGCCTTTGGCATAAGTATGGCACAAACTATATATGAACTGGGCCATGAAGTAATGGCAGTGGACGGTGATAGTGATAAAGTAGAGCGGGCTACCAACTATTCTACACAAGCTGTGCAAGCCAATATTACAGACGAAACCACTTTACGTTCCTTAGGGGTAAGAAATTATGATGCTGTTATTGTTGCCATTGGTGAAGATTTAAAGGCTTCTATTCTTGTGTGCATGATGCTCAAAGAGCTGCAATGCAATTATGTTATTGCCAAAGCAAATGATAATATTCATGCTAAGGTTTTAAGGCAGTTGGGTGTAGATAGAGTCGTGTTCCCGGAAAGAGAAACCGGTGTGCGTGTTGCACGCGCACTAATTACCAACTCTATTTTAGATTTGATGGAATTACCGGGTGATTTCCGAATTGTAGAAATTAAAGTGCCACATGCATGGTACGAAAAATCTATTGTAGATTTAGATGTGCGAAAGCGTTACAAAGTTAATGTGCTTGCTATTAATAGAATAGGGGAGTATATTGTTTCTCCTCCGCCAAATACAGTATTTAAAGAAAATGATGTAATGCTTATTTTAGCTAAATCTGTAGATATAGACAATTTAGATGAGTTAGAATAATGTATAAACGGGCTATATAGCTCGTTTTTTGATGCTGTAAACCAAAGTGTGAACGAATTGTAAATTTAAATAGGATTTACAACATACTTATTGACATTTTTAACGGCTATGCTAATATAATATTGTAGGTCAAAGAAAGTCAAAGTATTTTCGGAGGTAGATTATGAAACAATTTGAATACACACAAAAAACAAAAGAAATATTACAACAAGCACAACAAACAGCAATAGAACACCGCAACGCCAGTGTAGATCAAGAACATATTGTATTGGCACTTTTGCAAATAGAAGATTCTGTTGTCGCATCTATAGTAAATAAAATTTCACCCGTTCAAAATTTGGTAAAAGAATTTGCACAACTGGTAGATAAACTACCTAAATTGGGTGGTTCTGCACGTGAAGCAGATAAGATTTTTATTACTGCAGATGTAGATAAGGCCCTTGCTGCCGCCAAGCGTTTTGCAGAGTCTCTAAAAGACGAATTTTTATCTGTCGAACATGTATTTATGGGCATTTTACAAGCCCCTAATTTTGCATGCAAATCAATTTTGAACAAATATAATATTACCGTAGATGAATTTTTAAAAAGCTTAAGCGCTGTGCGTGGGTCGCAACGCGTTACCAGCGATACCCCGGAAGCAACTTACGAGGCTTTAAAAAAATATGGTCAGGATCTGGTGCAACTTGCAAAGCAACAAAAGTT
This sequence comes from Bacillota bacterium, assembly GCA_023396045.1. Taxonomy (GTDB): domain Bacteria; phylum Bacillota; class Clostridia; order Christensenellales; family Aristaeellaceae; genus JAAZPT01. The sequence continues at coordinate 2,028 of JAEWXD010000026.1, forward strand.
AGAACCTGTCATTGGTAGGGATGATGAAATTCGTAGTGTAATACGTATTTTATCCAGAAAAACAAAAAATAATCCTGTATTGATTGGTGAACCGGGCGTGGGTAAAACCGCCATTGCAGAAGGTTTGGCGCTTCGTATTGTGCGTGGCGATGTTCCGGAAAGTATCAAAGATAAAAGCGTATTCAGTTTGGATATGGGTAGCCTAATTGCAGGTGCAAAATATAGGGGCGAATTTGAAGAAAGACTCAAAGCCGTATTAAACGAAATAAAGGCAAGCGATGGTAATGTATTACTCTTTATTGATGAATTGCATTTAATTGTTGGGGCAGGTAAAACAGATGGCGCAATGGATGCAGGTAACTTACTCAAGCCTATGCTCGCCCGTGGCGAGTTGCATATGATTGGCGCTACAACTTTAGACGAATATAGAAAGTATATTGAAAAAGATGCCGCTTTAGAACGAAGATTTCAGCCGGTCATGGTTAACGAACCCACTGTGGAGGATACCATTAGTATTTTACGTGGTCTTAAAGAACGTTATGAACTATATCACGGTGTAAAGATAACGGATGGTGCTTTAATCGCAGCCGCAAAATTATCCAATCGTTATATTACAGATCGCTTCTTGCCGGACAAAGCCATAGACCTTGTAGACGAGGCTTGTGCTCTTATTCGTACAGAAATTGAAAGCCTGCCAAGTGAAATGGACAGCATTGCAAGACGCATTATGCAATTGGAAATAGAACAGGCTGCCTTGCGTAATGATACAGAAGAAAGTAGCAAAAAACGTCTGGAAGCGTTGGAAGAAGAATTGAAGCAACAACGTGTGCAGTTCAATTCCATGAAAGAAAAATTAGACGCAGAAAAAAATATAATTAGCAATGTGCAAGATTTGCGCAAGCAATTAGACGAGTTGAATGCTCAAATTGTACTTGCCGAGCGTGAATACGATTTGTCTAAAGCTGCAGAACTTAAATATGGCAAATTACCGCAATTACAAAAGAAAATAGAAGAACAAGAAAAAATGGCAGAACAAGCCATGCAAGGTCAAGAAAACCGACTGCTCAGAGATAAAGTAAACGAAGAAGAAATTGCTAAAATTGTATCTCGATGGACGGGTATTCCGGTAAGCAAATTGGCCGAAACCGAAAGAGAAAAACTGCTTAAATTGGAGCAAACATTATCTCAAAGTGTAGTTGGCCAAGCAGAGGCAGTAGAAAAAGTAGCCCATGCTATTTTGCGTAGCCGAGCCGGTATAGCCAAAGAGGGTAGACCGGTGGGTTCTTTCTTATTCTTAGGCCCAACAGGCGTAGGTAAAACAGAACT
>JAEWXD010000028.1 GCA_023396045.1 Bacillota bacterium
GGAGAATTGTATGCAAGAAAATAATCGTGGCGAGAAAAAGTCTTTCTCGGGTGAAAAAAGAAACTTCAGCAAAGGTGGTAGTCGTAGGGGTTCTTTTTCTAAAGGCAGAGAAGATTCTCGTGGCAAAAGACCGTACGCAAAAGATGGCGATAAAAAACCGTATCGCAAAGATGGTGAAAAAGATTTCAAAAAACCATTCCGCAAAGATGGTGAAAAAGATTTTAAAAAGTCATTCCGCAAGGATGGTGAAAGAGATTTTAATATGCGTAATGGTGGTAAACCGCGCTTTGATCGTAAATCGGACTCTAAGAAAAATGATAAACCATATACCAATCGTTTTGAACCACAATCTAAGGAAGATGAAAAAGGTGTTTCTTTGGCAAGACTTACTGCATTCCGTATTATTCAAGACGTTACCGTGCGTGGTGCCTATACTGCCCTTGCGTTAAATGAAGTGCTTAAAGTAAACGAATTGCCGGATGTAGACAAGCGTTTGTGCACCAATATTGTTTATACAACCATAGAAAACCTTATCCGTTTGGACTATATTATTGATGCCCATATGGAAAAACCAAGCTATGAACCGGCTCTGCGTGATGTATTGCGAATGAGTGTAGCCCAACTTCTGTTTATGGATAAAATTCCAAGCTTTGCTGTTATTAACGAAGGTGTAAAACTTATGCGCATTGTAAGTATTGTAGAAGCTTGGGCAGGTGTAGTAAATGGCGTACTCAGAAACATTGTGCGTCATCAGGAAACTTTTGAATGGCCTAAGGAAGAAGAAAATCTACCTCTCTATCTTTCTGTAATGCATTCCATGCCTTTGTGGCTTGTAAATAAGTTTATTGCAACCTTTGGTGAAGAAAAAGCAAAAGAAATTATATCCTACACTAAAAAAGACAATCGTACCTGCATTCGTCCAAACCTTATGCACATTAGCAAAGAAAAATTTGAAGCTATGCTTATAGCAAAAGGTTGGGACTTTGAAAAAGGCCTTGTAGAAGGTTCTTACCTTATCAAAAATATAGACAGTATTGCAGAAGATGAAGACTATATTAAAGGCAATTTCTCCGTCCAAGGCCAAAGCTCTATGCTTGCAGCCATGGCTGTAGAAAATACCTTGGGTATGACAGTGCTTGACGCTTGCGCTGCCCCTGGCGGTAAGACCTTCTTTATGGCAGAAAAACAACAAGGTAGCGGTAGAGTGTACTCTTGGGATATTCATAATCATAGAGTAGATCTTATTCGCCAATCTATGTATCGTTTAAGCCCGGGCAATGTGCGTGTAGCCGTTTGTGATGCTTCTAAATATCGTGAAGATATGTTTGAGTATTTTGATCGCGTATTGATTGATGCCCCTTGCTCCAACCTTGGTGTAATGCAAGAAAAACCGGATGTAAAATACAATGTTAAAGAAGAAGAAATGCAGTCTTTGCTTGATACCCAATATAAAATTTTAGAAAATTGCGCAAAATATCTTAAAGTGGGCGGTATCTTGGTATACAGCACCTGTTCCATTATGCCGGAAGAAAACGAAGTGCAAGTGGCTAAATTCCTTGCAAATCATAAGGAATACAGCGCGCTGCCTATGCCTGCAAGCTTTCCTGTAGAAATGCAAGACACCAATGGTGGTATCGGCCTTTCTATATTTGCTCATACTTCAGGCTTAGAAGGCTTCTATATTGCAAGGTTACAAAAAAATGCATAAACCATTGTTGTTTGATTTAACAAAACAAGCATTGTTGGACTTTTTGGCAGAACATAAACAGCCAAAATTCCGTGCAGATCAAATACTGAATTTTGCCATACAAGGCAAAGATTTTGCAGATATGCATACGCTCCCCAAAGCCTTGCGTGAGTTGCTGGCAGAGCATTTTGAAGCAGTGGGTGTAAAAATCTATAATAGCTTACAAAGCAAAATAGATGAAACAGAGAAATTTTTGTTTTTGTTGCAAGATGGCAACTTGGTAGAAGGTGTGCTTATGAAGTACCATTACGGCTACACTCTCTGTATTTCTACACAGGTGGGTTGCCGTATGGGTTGCAAATTTTGTGCCAGTACCTTGGGTGGTTGCGTGCGTAACCTTACAGGCGCAGAAATGCTTGGTGAAGTCATTGCTGCTAACACACATTTGGGCAATAAAGGCAAAGTAGGCCATATTGTGCTCATGGGCAGTGGCGAAGCCTTAGACAACTATGATAATACCATTGCTTTTTTGCGTATGGTGCATAGGGAAGACTTGCTGAATATCAGCTACAGAAATATTTCTCTAAGCACTTGTGGCTTGGTTCCACAAATGATTCGCTTTATGGAAGAGGATATTCCGCTTACGCTTTCCATTTCTTTGCATGCCCCCACCAATGAGCGCAGAAAAGAAATTATGCCCATTGCCAACAGCTATTCTTTGCCGGAGCTCATGGGTGCTGCACGTGCCTATGTACAAAAAACAGGCAGGCGTGTTATTTTTGAATACGCTGTTATGGAGGGCATTAACAGCGCCAAAGAAGATGCAGAAACCCTTGCAAAACTTCTTAAAAACGTGCAATGCCATGTAAATGTAATACCACTTAATAAAGTGGAAGAACGCAACCTGCAAGCTCCAAAACACAGTAAAATCAATGCATTTATAGAAACATTAGAAGCATTGGGCGTTTCTGTTAGTAAACGTCGTAGCATGGGTACCGATATAGAAGGTGCTTGTGGTCAATTAAGAAATAAAACCGTTACGCAATTAAAATCGCAGGAGTAAGTATGATTTTTCAACGCACAGCCACTGGTTTGGTAAGAGAAAACAATCAGGATTCTATTTTTGCATGCCCCACATTATGTGCCGTGGCAGATGGTATGGGTGGTCATTTGGCGGGTGAAGTCGCAAGTTTGGTTGCTATACAAGCCATTTCTCAGTTTCAAAACACCAGGCCAAATCTAAGTGAAATAGATACTGTTTTCCAAGCCGTCAACCGTGCTATTTTTGAAAAACAACAGCAACACAGTGAGTTATCCGGTATGGGTACTACGCTTACTGCTGTTTGGTTTATTAAAAACACCATTCGTATGGGCCACGTGGGGGATAGTCGTTGCTATATTTTGCGTGGCGGCGAACTTATTCAGCTAACACAAGACCATTCTTATGTAGGCAGAATGTTAAGGGATAAATTGCTTACCGAAGAACAGGCAAGAGTTAGCCCTTACCGCCACTATATAGATAGGGCTCTGGGCTTGGAGCAAAGTGTTAAGGTAGATTGCTTGCAATATACCATTCGCAAATCAGACTTGCTTTTGCTCTGTTCTGATGGTTTAAGTTCTATGTTGCCAAAACAAGATATTTGCGATATTTTATTGCAAAATCGTGGCGAAAAAGCGTTGGATATTTTGTTTCAAAAAGTAGAACAAGCTGGTGCAAATGATAATATTAGCGTTATACTTTGTGATCCAAGGGAGGTGCGCTAATGCAAATTATTGGTCAACTGCTCTCTAATCGCTATTTAATTGAGTCTTATGTAGACGAAGGCGGTATGTCTATCATTTACAAAGCAGTGGATATTTCCAATAACCAATATGTTGCCATTAAGGCTTTAAAGCCTGAATATAGCAGTGATATAGAGTTTACAAAGCGATTTTTTAACGAAGCCAAAGCCTCTTATAATATGAGCCATCCAAATATTGTGGCTTTGTTAAATGTAGATGAAGACAAAGGTATTTTTTACCTTTGTTTTGAGTATGTAGAAGGCGATACTTTAAAACAACATATACAAAAAAATGGACCAATCCCTATACAGGAATCGGTTCGTATTGCCATACAAATGCTTTGGGCTTTAGACCATGCACATAGTAAAAATATTATTCATAGAGATATTAAGCCTCAAAATGTTATTTTAGACTTGCAAGGCAATGCAAAAATATTAGACTTCGGTATTGCACGTATACCCAACAGCCAAACGCTTTCCAGCGCCAATACAGCCATAGGTACCGTGCAATATGTATCGCCAGAGCAAGCAAGTGGTAAAGAAATTACCACCGCCAGCGATATTTATTCTATGGGTATTGTGTTGTATGAAATGCTTACAGGTATGTTGCCCTTTGATAGTGAGGATATTTTAAGCATATTAACCAAGCAAATCAACGAATCGCCTGTACCCCCAAGTAAGCTAAATACTGCTATTCCTGCAAAATTAGAACTCATTGTGCTTACAGCATTAGAGAAATTGCCTGAAAATCGCTACCAAAGCGTAGGGG
>JAEWXD010000042.1 GCA_023396045.1 Bacillota bacterium
ACTATTCCTGCAGATAAAGTACAAGATGGCAGCACCATCAGTGCAAAATCTGAAGACAAAACCGGCAACCAATCTCAACCGCAAACTGCAACTGTAGGTAATAATCCGGATCAAACCCCTCCGGGCAAACCAAGCGTAACACCGGAATCCAACGGCAGTGTAACCATTACACCACCAACAGATACCGATGGGGACTTGAAGAAAGTAATCATCAACTATGTGGATGAAAACGGTACACCAAAAGAAGTAACTGCAACCAAGGGCGACGATAATAAATGGACAGTACCGGCAGGCAGTGATGTAACTGTAGATGAAAACACAGGTGTAGCAACTATTCCTGCAGATAAAGTACAAGATGGCAGCACCATCAGTGCAAAATCTGAAGACAAAACCGGCAACCAATCTCAACCGCAAACTGCAACTGTAGGTAATAATCCAACTCCTGCACCAATAGATACCGATAATGACGGCATCCCGGATGACCAAGACCCGGACGATGATAATGACGGTGTAAACGATAAGGACGAAGAAGCTGCAGGCTTAAATCCAAAGAACCCTGATAGTGATGGCGACGGAACACCGGATGGTCAAGAAGATGCAGACGGCGACGGAATCAACAACGATGACGAATCCGACGATAATAGCACAACCATTACCGATAAAGATGGAGACGGTAAACCGGATATTATTACTCCAAATCAACCTACACCAATTGACACTGATAATGACGGCATCCCGGATGACCAAGACCCGGACGATGATAACGACGGTGTAAACGATAAGGACGAAGAAGCTGCAGGCTTAAATCCAAAGAACCCTGATAGTGATAACGACGGTACACCGGATGGTCAAGAAGATGCAGACGGCGACGGAATCAATAACGATGACGAATCCGACGATAATGGCACAACCATTACCGATAAAGATGGCGACGGTAAACCGGATATTATTACTTCAAATCAACCTGCACCAATTGACACCGATAATGACGGCATCCCGGATGACCAAGACCCGGACGATGATAATGACGGTGTAAACGATAAGGACGAAGAAGCTGCAGGCTTAAATCCAAAGAACCCTGATAGTGATAACGACGGTACACCGGATGGTATGGAAGACACGGATGGCGATGGTATTTTGAATAAAGATGAATCTGACGCAAATAGCCATACCATTACAGACAGAAATAAAGATGGTAAAGCAGATATTATTACTCCAAATACAAAAGTAGCGGAATATAAAAAAGCCCCTAAAACAGGTGATACTTTTAATACCGTGCTTTATTCAATGCTTGCTCTGATATCCATTCTTGGTATATATGTAGTAACAAAAACAAAAAAAGCAAGAAGATAATTCTTCAAAGAGGCGAGTAATCGCCTCTTTTTTGTAAAATAAATTTGTAAAAATAAAAACAAGCCTGCATTTGCAGGCTTGCCCACGAGCTATCGTGTAATGGAAGGTAGTATTTAGAAAGGATTATTTTGCAGTGTAAGTGAAAATGATTTCCGGGAAACCAAAACTTGCAATATTAATTTGATAGTTTTTGCCACTTTCAAAAATCGGGTTTTCTGTTTTTTCTTTTCTGTTGTAAGTAGAAGCGGCAGGATTAATTGCACCATCTTCTGTTAAAACATTAAAACGAGTGTTTACTGTGCCGTGGTGGCCAATGATTTCTTGTTCAATAGCATCACCATTTTCTGGGGTAATGATTACATGTTCAATATTTGCAAGCCAAGCTTTTATATCAGCATTTTGCAAAGTAATTTTGCCGTCTATTGTGCTAATATCTTCAGTTTTTAGGTTGCTTTCAATAATAAAGTGAGGTGCTTGTGCCATATCTTCTTCACCGTGGCCGGATTCAAAATGTGGTGCACGATACTTGTTAGAACTGTCTACTACGTTAATATAGTATTTTCCGGGGGCAAGTGTTGTGATGTCTTTGAATTTTAATGTTGCAGTTTTGGTATCTGCGCTAAAGGTGTAGCTATCTGCCGGCAATACGTTTTCTTCGTTATTGTATATGCTGTAGCGGATATCCAATAGTTCTAAAGCAAAGTCTTCTGGAAAACGGTTTTCAAATTGTATGGTATTACCTTCAATGGCAACTTGTTTTAACATTGCACCTGTGCCGGGTAAGAATGTTTTACCGGCTTTACCGGCAAAAGCGTTAAGTACAGCTTCTTGTAAAGCGACACCTGCCATAGTTGCACCACTAACAGCATCTGCTTGACCGTTTTCAAATTGCATTGCAGCAACTTCTTCAGCAGTTTTTCCAATAAATTTATCTAATGCTCCAGAGCCGATCACAACGTCCCAATAAGGTTTGTTTTTAGCTACCCATTTTTCTTCTTGGTCTTTGCTTTCCAAAGAGCCTTCTAAGCCGGTACCGTTGTCTTTAATAGATACAATTTTTCCATTTTCATCTACTTCTACAAGCACTTTTACATTATAGAAAGGTGGGTGTATAAATGGGGAAACAGAAGGATAATTACGGGAGTCCACGTTGGCATCGCCTTCTATTGTAGCGGCAAATACATTGCCGGTTTGCAAAAAGAGCAAAGTAAGTATAAGTAATAATGATAATAGTTTACGGTTCATATGTACCTCCTAAAATAGTTAGTTAGTAATAACTAATATATTTTGTATGTTATCATCATCAATTTATATTGTCAATATGTCCATCAAAATTTTTATAAAGAATATATGGTGTATTTTACAAAATAGCATACATTCGGTATTTCATAACTTATATGTAAATAGTGCGTTATTTGGCTGTGTGAAAATACGAATAAATTAAAAATAAGCCTGCAATATAACAGGCTTATTTTTATGTTTTGATATAGTTATTTAATTTTTGGTATAAATCTTGCGGCAAGCGTTCTGCTAAGGAATTGCGCGTGTTTGCTTCTGCTTGCACATGTTTTTTATGTACATGCATATTTTGAAAGCCTTGTAATAACTCCCTTGCAGACATACGTGTTGCACCATCACCCAATATACTATACTGTTGCAGTGCATCACTTGTTGCAACGGTTACTTGTTGGTACTTTGGGCTTTGGTATACGGCTTTTTCTATGTAGCTGTCTGCCGTTTCATCCTTTTTTGTAAAAATGATTTGCATATGCTTTCGCTTTTCTACCGATGTTGCAATGCGCTCGCTTCTGTAGCCGTCAAATACCAATATGGCATGGGTTTTATGCAGGGCAGCATATTCTTCTAAAAGGTTTGCTAATCTGTCCCTGCATTCATCAATGGGCCATTGTAAGCGTTGCGCTTCATCCCATGCACCTATGATATTGTATCCGTCTACAAAAAGAATTTGGTTCATTATCTGCCTTTTGCAATTTCAAATAATAAAATACCTGCGGCAACAGATGCATTTAAGGAATCAATGCTGCCTTTCATAGGAATACTAACGGTTTTATCTGCGTTTTCAAGCAATAGCTGGCTTACACCATCGCCTTCACTACCAATAACCAATACGCATGGGCCAGAGAAGTCTACCGTGTTATATTGTTCGCCATCCATATCGGCTGCATAAATCCAAAGCCCTTTGCGTTTTAAGCTTTCTATCATGCCGTTTAAGTTGGTTACGCGTGCTACCATAATATGTTCAATTGCACCGGCGCTGGCTTTTACAGCAGTAGAAGTTAAACCGGCGCTGCGGCGTGTAGGAATAATTACACCATGGGCACCAGCACATTCAGCAGAACGAATAATAGCACCTAAGTTGTGGGGGTCTGTAATACCGTCAAGCATTACAATAAAGGGAGCTTCGCCCTTTTGCTCTGCTTTCTTTAAAATGTCATCTACATCATAATATTGGTATGCAGAAGCATAGGCAATCATACCCTGGTGGTGTGGTGCAATTTGGTCTAAACGTTTACGGTCTACTTCCTGCACTGTGATTTTTGCATCTTTGGCTTTTGCAATAATTTCCAATGCAGAACCACTGATTTCGCCCTTGTGTACTAAGATTTTTTCAATATCTCTACCGCTTTTTAATGCTTCACGAATTGGGTTTCTACCAACCAAGATGTTTTCATCTATTTCTTGTACTTCTTCCACTACGGCAGGTGCTACCGGGGCTTTCTTTGCTTCGTACTCAAATTTAGCATAGCTTGGGCCTTCTTCAAAGCTCATGCCTTTGTCAAAGCGCTTTGCAGGTCCTTTTTTATAAGCACCGGGTTTGCCAAATTTAGCACCGGATTTTGGGAAGCTTTTGCCAAAGCCTTTGTTATCAAAGCTGCGCTCGCTACGGCCTTCAAAATCTCTGTTGCCAAAGCTTTTGCTTTTGCTTGCACCAAAACTGCGTTCGCCTCTGCTTTGGTATTCTTCTCTGTTATTGTTTCTTTTTTGTTTATTGTTGCCACGGTTACCGGGCAGGCTATTAAAAAATGCCATTTGTTTCTCCTTTAATTAGCATTGTAATGGTCTACAAATATTCATTATATATGATACTTGTAAAAGCGTACTCTGTCAATGCAAATAAGCCAAAAACAAGCAATTTTCGCTATTTTTACTAACGTTGAATATCTGTTTTTTAATTCAAAAAATCAAAAAATATTTAATATGGATTATGTAGTATATTCTTTTCCTTTTTACGCATGTTAAAAAGGCGAACGCATAGGTTCGCCCTTTTCTATCTTTGCCAATGGGTATTGGTTTTTTCAGTTTGTCTAGACCAGTCTTGGTGGCTAGGGGAGTTAAAGTGGTAATCTTCAACACGCAAGCCATCTTTCAAAGTAAATCCAATATCAAAATCATTGCGATTATCTGCACTATATAACGTAAAAATGTCAGAATGGGCAACGTCGCCTTCGCTTTGGGTTAGTATACTTGAAATTTGTGGTAAGGTGCTGTTTTGCATACTGGCATTTAATTCATCTGGCAAATGCACTTCAATTTGGTAAGTGCCGGGGTAAATATTATATATTTTATAGTAACCGTTGCCATCAGAATTGCCACTGTATACTTCTGTGCCATTTTGCATTATAGAAATATGGATATTTTCTACGGGTGGTTCACCAGCATCCTGCAAACCGTTTTGGTTGCTATCAAGCCATACATAGTCGCCAATTTGCGCCGGCACAATGCTAATAAAATTAATGTCCTCCACTGAATTCGGCATATGCAATGTAATGGGGGCAGAAACAGCAATATCGCCTTCCATTTGGGCAGTTGCATTATGTTGTGCACTGAAACTGGAATCATTTGGTTTTACAAATACACTGCCTTCTATGGCTTGGGCTTTTACGGTATAATCACCGGCATCCAAATGACCAAATGCATAGGCCCCGTTTTCATCTGTTGTGGTGCTGGCAATTTTTTCTTGCCCCTTGTATAAGCTAACAGCAACTTCTGGGGCGAATTTTTGTTCACCTTTATGGTCTACCCATAGTTTGCCTTCTATTTGCATATATACTACGGCACCGAAGCCTGTATCTTGTATGTTACTACCAGATAGCACGCTAATCTTACGGCTTATTGCACGTTGGCCTGCTATGCTCGTTTCCGGTATCGCCTCTGCGGATTCTGCGCCATCTGCAAGCAACAAGGCAAGCTCATATTCGCCGGGGCGCAGGTTTGCAATAGTAATTTGGCCTTGCGCATCGCTTTTATAGTTGCCCAATATTTCGTTGTTGTAAAGCAGTACAAATTGGCTGTCTGCATAGGCAATATCGTTTTCATCTTTACGGGCATTTTTGTTAATATCCAGCCATGCACTGCTTTCTATGCTTGCAGGGCTAACAGCAGGGATATGCTGTACGGGGTTTTCTAATAAACTGCTTTGTGTAACAGAAAGCACATCACTATTGGCGTTGGCCCAAGCTACATTACTATCGTTTGAGAAAATATAGCCTGTAGGCAGTGTGATTTGCAGTGCATAATCTCCCGGGCGTAAGTTGTTAAATACATAATTTCCTTTGGCATCACTGCTACTTTTCAGTGGCACTTGCTTTGCGTTTTGAGAGCTGAGCTCAATGGCCACGCCTTGCAAAGCCTTTTCACCACTGTCTTGTACACCGTTGCCGTTGCTATCTTCAAATGCGATGCCCTCTAAGTGTGCCAATCGGTAGGCACCACCTAAGTTTGCCTGTAACTTTGTACCGGAAGCAAAATCAAAAGTTTCACCTAAATACTCATTTTGCTCACTTACAAAGGTGTTGCCACCATCTACACTATCGGCAAATTTAGCACCTTGTGGTAAAGTGTACTGTAATTGATATCTACCCGGCAGAATGCCTTCAAATTCGTATAAGCCATCTGCATTGGTAAAAGTATGCAATAGCAGGTTTTGATTTGTATCTAACAAATTTACTGCAACATTTTCAAAACCTTTGTTATCGTCATCAAAGCCGTTGTCGTTTAAGTCCTCAAAAATTTTACCTTGAATATTGCCTTCTAAAATAATGCCGGCATTTACTTTGGTATTATTTTCACCCATAATCAAAGGTATTTCATCTGTAAAGCCCTTGGATTTTTCAGCATGGGTAATGTAGTTTTCCTCGTTATTGTCCAAACGGCGCACATACATATGGTCTTTTACAGGGGCAAATTCCAAACGAATGTTACCACTATACAAACCGGTAATACGATATTCACCTTTGTTATTTGTTTTGGTACGGAATATTTCTTGCTCGCCACGGTAGGCAATCACTTCTACATTGGGTACCAATTTTTCACCACGTTGGTATACACCGTCAAAGTTCTTATCTATATAAACCAAGCCGCCAAAGTCTAACATACGGGCTACACCCAATGCAATTTGGGTTTCTTCATTGTTGTTTATTTGTATGTGCGGTATGCTGCTCTCTCTGCGGCCAACCAGTTGATTAAAATGGTTATTGCTTGCTACATCCCCATTGCCGCGTATGGTAAATTCTGTGCCGTCTGCAGGCAAGATGGCACGAATACGATAGCTGTTTTGGCGAATGGCAGGCACAAAGAAATTGCCGTTTTCATCGGTAAAGCCTTTGGCAATGCTTTTGTCTGTGGTATCACGGATAAATTCCACATGAATACCGGCTACACCTTGTTCGCCTTCATCTAATATACCGTTATAGTTTTGGTCAAAAAATGCTTGTATGCGGGCAGAACCGGGTTTTACCACACCGATGTTTACATTTTTTAATTGCTCTGCATTTTTTAAATAGAAATCACGGCTATCACTATTGCCGGTAAATGGGGTAAAGATACTTCGTAAATCTCTGCCCTCCAATGTATAAATGGCAAATAAATGGTCCTCAGGCAAGGTTGCTTTTATTACATAGCTATCTTGTGGTAGCTGTGTTATTTTCCAATAGCCGTTTTCGTCTATATGGGCAGAAGCGCTCTTGTGTTTTGCTTTGCCTGTTGCAGTAATTTGTATATCTGTAAAGGCAGGTTCGTCTTCATCCATAATGCCGTTATTATTGCTATCTAACCATATTCTACCTTCTATGGAGGAGCTGATGGCTACAGCGCTGCTTACAAACGTTGTTTGGTTTGCCGATACCTGTACATTTTCAATAATGGAAATATTGTTTTCAGAAGGTCCGGTTGCGCTATTTAGACGGCCGCCACCCTTGCCCATTTTTGTAAATAAGTATTTATCTTGGGTGTTAAAGTGTAGGCTGTATATGCCTGCTGGCAAACTGAGCTCTACATCTTCCAAGCCTGTTTCTACACTTTGTATCAACTCTTGGTTTTGGTTATACACTTCTACCAAAATACCTGCAGCATTTAATTCATATTTACCACGTTGGCCGTTTAGATTATCGTCTTGGAAGGCAGAGAGGTTCAGCGTTCCGTTCTGGCTTATAAAAGTTAAACGCGGTACGGTGCTTGTGGTTTCATCTCCACCAAACCAAGCTGTTTTACCATTGTCGCTGATTCGCCAGCCTTCGCCTTGTATGCTTGCACCTTGGGGAATATCTACAAAAATTGTAAATTGTTCTTCTATATTTTGTGCGGCAAACTTTCCGTTTTCAAGTGGTAGCACACTTTGGCTTTGTTGTGTTGCCAGTGCAATTTGTGTGCTTTGTGCCCCTATAATTTCGCCGAAAATATCCCCGGCATAAGCCAAAGATACTACTGCACAGAAAGTACAAAGCAAGCAAATCAGTTTTTTATGTATGTTCATATAAAATAAGCTCCTAATAATGCATATTTGATTATATTTTAGCATAAATTAGAATGGCTTACAATGATAAGCATCACTAACTTTTCTTGAAAAGCAAAGCAATGTATGCTACACTACTGTATAAGTAAAGTGTGCAGAAAGGGTGATTATATGAATATTTATGAATCTGCAGAAGATTATTTAGAACGTATATTGATGATACAGCTGAAAAAGGGGTTTGTAAAATCTATTGATGTTGCCAAAGAGCTTAATGTCAGCAAGCCTTCTGTTAGCTTTGCTATGAAACAGCTTTGTGAGCATGACTATATTACCATGGACGAAGGTAAGCACATTCATCTTACCCCCAAAGGCAGGGAAATTGCGGAGCGTATTTATGAACGGCATGTGCTTATTTCCAAAGTTTTGCTAAAAATAGGTGTGAGTGAAGAAAATGCCTATAAAGATGCTTGTAAAATGGAGCACGATATCAGCGACGAAACCTATGCTATTTTTAAAAAATTTGCAGAGCAAGACGCCTAAATAAAATTTTTTATTGACAATCCGCAAACTATACTATACAATATATTCTGTTCTGCGGTTGTGGCGGAATTGGCATACGCGCACGTTTGAGGGGCGTGTCCGCAAGGGTACGGGTTCAAGTCCCGTCAACCGCACCAGAAAGAAAAAACCGAAGCTTAATGCTTCGGTTTTTTGTATTATAACACTAATTTTGTTGTAGTAAGTTAAAAAATTCTAATGCTTGTGGTTGAACCTTTTGCTATTTTGTGCAATAATGTAGTTTGTTATTTAACGAAAATGTACTGTTTATTTTTTTACTGTTATAAAAAAAGAAGGATATTGTATGAATCTTATTAACACATTGTTCGGTATGCCGCTGGGTTACATAATGTATGCATGTTATTATATATTGGGTAACTACGGGGCATCTATTATTTTGTTTACATTATTAACCAAAGTAATTATGTTTCCTTTATCTTTGATTTCTCAGAAGAACTCCATTATTATGATTAAAATCAAACCCTTGGTAGAGGAAATTCGCCATAAAAACTTTGGCAACAATGTATTGATTGCGCAGGAGCAAAAAGCCCTTTATAAAAAAGAGGGTTATAGCAGCCTCATGAATATTTTGCCCTTGCTTTTGCAAATCCCACTGGTTTTGGGTTTAATCAATGTAATATATAACCCTTTACAACATTTGCTGCATTTGGATGCATCTTTAATTGCGCAGTATTTGCAAACCACAGCGCAACACTTGGGCACCACGGTTGCAGAGCTGGGCAGTGGTGGGCAGCTGAATGTGCTGGAATTGGCACAAAAAAACCCTTCTATTTTTGCAGGTTTTGCCAATTTAGATGCTTTACTCGGCATGGATATGAATTTTTTAGGTACCAACCTTGCACAAATTCCTACAGTTTTATCCATTACTATTCTTTATCCTATATTTTCTGGCTTGAGTGCATTGCTTCTGGGGATGTACCAAAACAAACATAATGTATTACAGCAATCCCAAGGCTTTTTTGCACAATGGGGTATGACACTGTTTTTAACTGCGTTTTCTGCATTTTTTGCCTATGTATTACCATGTGGCATTGGCTTATATTGGGTGGCAGGTAACCTGCTTTCTATTCCTGTGCTTTGGATATTAAATAAAATTTATGACCCTAAAAAATATTTAGACCCTT
Organism: Bacillota bacterium; assembly: GCA_023396045.1. GTDB lineage: Bacteria > Bacillota > Clostridia > Christensenellales > Aristaeellaceae > JAAZPT01. Next base: position 9,808 of record JAEWXD010000042.1, read on the forward strand.
CTTTGCTTACAAGGCAACCTAAATTAAGTAAGGAAGAAAAGCAAAAAGCCAAAACCTTAAAAAAATTGCAAAATGCAAAACAAAAGGCAGATAAAAAACGTTTTCATGCTTATAAAAATAAACAATTGGTATTCTATTCTGAAGGCAGTGGCTTTTACAAATATTTTTTTGGTTTTATAGATTATATCTTAAAAAATTCAGATATTACTATTCATTATGTTACCAGCGATTTTAACGACCGTATTTTTGAAAACACCAACCCAAGAATTGAAAAATACTATGTAAGCCGTATTGCTTTAATTCAATTTATGATGTTGATGGATGCCGATATGGTGGTTATGACAACCCCGGACTTAGAAACCTATCATATTAAGCGTTCCTTGGTGCGTAAAGATATTGAATATGTATATATAGACCATGGTATGACAAGCTTCCATATGGTGTTTAACAAGGGCGCGTTAGACCATTTTGACACCATTTTCTGCTATGGTCCAAACCATATTGCAGAAGTAAGAGAAACCGAAAAATTATACAATTTGCCTGCTAAAAAACTTGTAAAGTCAGGCTTTCCTCTCTTGGATACTATGCTTGAAAATGCAGAAAAATTAAAAGATCATGTAAACAATCCTAAAATTATTTTAATTGCACCCTCTTGGCAAAAAGACAATTTGTTAGAGTTCTGCTTAGAGCAAACTTTGCGCCCCTTGCTTGGCTTGGGCTATAAGGTAATTGTTCGCCCACACCCCGAATACATCAAACGTTTCCCACAAAAAATGCAAAAAATATGTGAGGATTATGCAGCGGATCTTGGCGAATTGTTTGAAATTCAAATGGACTTTTCTTCCAATGAAACCGTATATACAGCAGACCTTGTAATTACAGACTGGTCCTCTATTGCAAATGAATTTGCCTATGCTACCAAAAAACCGGCTTTGTTTATCAATACACCCATGAAGGTGTTAAACCCGGAATATACCCGTTACGAAAATGTACCTCTGGATATTTCTTTGCGCAATGAAATTGGCATTGCAGTGGATGTAGAACAATTAGAAAATTTACCACAAATTGTAAACGAACTATTTGCTAAAAAAGAGTGGTATAAAGAACATATTACCGAAGTGGTAAAACAAAATATTTTTGATGTTGGCTATGGTGCTGTTCATGGTAGCCAATATATGATAGATACTTTGCAGGCCAAACGAGCAAAGCAACAAAATTCAAATACAATTGTGCAAGAAGAAAGCGCATTCAATGTAGAAAACTTTAACCAAGCCTTACAAACCTATTTACAGAATAGCGAAGGCAATGAAGAAAGCATACAATCCGTATTATCTGAACCTTTGGGCAAAGATTTGCCGGAAGGTATTCTGGTAGGCGAATTACTGCAAGATATATTGGCAGCCATTGCCCAAAATATTCAAGAAAAGAGGGAAACAAAATAATGAAATATATATTTCTTTATGCAATTGTTTTGTGTACATTATTATTTGCCCCTTTGCAAGCCCATGCCTATATAGATCCCGCTACAACCACCTATATTATTCAAATTATTTCTGCATTGATTATTACGCTTGCAGTTACCGCCGGTTTACTCTTTAACCGTATTAAAATGTTCTTTTTAAATATTCGTGTAAAATTAACCGAATGGCGTGTAAATATTGGCAAAACCGGGCAAAAACCAAGAGGAGTACAAAGTAAAAGAAGCTTTAGTACACGTTACAACGCAACCGTTCCCATTAATAAATGGAACTTTTTGTGGGAAGACGATAGAAAATTTACAGAGCGCTTATTGCTTGCGTTCTTGGTAATGTTTGCCTTTGTTTTTACATTTTTTATTTTTGGTGTATTGGAATTATATACCATTAATATCAATAATTTTACTTTCCGTATTACTGAAATTTTAAAGTATATTGTAGGCTTTGCTTTTGTATTTATATTGGGCGGCACATTGGTGCTTTCTACATTCAAAGGCCGTGTGTTTGATTTACTTTTATCCGTTGCGTTTGGGTTATTGCTTGCAGGCTACATACAAGGCAATGTGTTCAGTCGTAGCTTAGGCGAGCTTACAGGTGATCAAATTCTATGGACCTCTATACCGTTTAAACCAATTACAAATGCTGGCTATTGGGTTGGCATTATTGTATTGGTACTCATTATTCGCTATTTTAAATGCAATGTTTGGAAACAAATGGTACGTGCTGTTTCAGCGCTGCTTGTGATTATGCAATTGGTAGGTTTGCTTAGTTTGTCTAAGCAGTTGAATAAAATCAATCAAATTGATATGAATCAATATCTTTCTACAAACGGTATATATGATGTGGCACAGCAAGACAATACTATTGTTATTGTGTTAGACCGTTTAGATAACCGTTATATAGAGAATGTGTTAAAAGAAAATCCTCACTTTTTTGACCCTTTGGATGGATTTACTCGTTTTACAAACAACACCACAAATTATACACAAACCTTTCCGTCTGTTGCCAATTATTTAACCGGTAGAAAGTATTTTTTTGAAAAGCCGAGGGATGAGTTTTTAACAGATGCGTATAAAACATCTTCACAATTACCAGCACTAAAAGAAGCGGGGATTGATGTTAGCATGTATGGTGAAGCCAAATATGTTTATCAGAATGCATCCGATCTTTCTCATTTTGCAAGCAATGTAATTGTCGGTGAAATGCAATTGAAAAAATCTTACACCACTTATAAAATGATGTTACTTTCCCTCTATCGTTATGTACCGCTTGCTTTGAAACCTTTTTATTGGTCTTCGCCGGCACAATTTAATGATATTTTTCAAGAACTATCCATTCCGCAATATGTAACAGATGATATTAGCTTTTATAATGACTTGGTAATGGAAGGTTTAAGCTTTAGTGCAAATAAAAAAGGGTTTAAATACATTCACTTAAACGGTCCTCATGCACCCTATAATATGAATGAAAACGCAGAACCGGTACTTGCAACGCAAAGCAATGAGTTTATACAAACCAAAGGTAGTTTTCATATTGTATATGAATATTTGAATCAGTTAAAAGCCTTGGGTAAATATAAGGATTCTACCATTATCATTATGGCAGACCACGGCGCAAGAGCCGATGATTATTATGATCTAAGCCAACCAATTGTGGCAGGTCTGTTTGTAAAACCGTCAGGTGCAGAAGGTGTACCACTACAAAATAACAGCGCACCCGTTTCTGTAGAGAACTTTATGCCCACCATTTACCAAGCCTGTGGTTTAGAGTATAGCCATCTTGGTAAAACCTATTTTGAAGTAGCAGAAAAAGATACTACACCACGTTATGTATATCAATTTTTATTAGAAAGCGCAGAATATCCACGCAGACTGCTTACCTATGAAATTATTGGCGATGCCAACGATATTGCAAATTGGAACAAGATAAAAGAAGAGCAGGTTATGCATTAAACAAAGCCCACCACTGTAAAAGTGGCGGGCTTTGTTTATTCTTCGCTTAAACCGTCTAAGTTTTCATCTTCTATAGCAGTGGGTTTATCATGTGTTTTAATAACCACACTTTCGTATTCCGCTTGGACTACAATGGTGTGGCCATCCGGGTCTACAATGCTATATACAGCCTCCTTTGGGTTCAAATGGCTTACACAATCCAGCTCCTCGTGCCAAGCAAGGCTTTCACTGATGCTTTTTGCACTAATGGTTATTTCATTAGGCGTTATCTGTGTAGCACAGCTAAGCAATAGGTGTGTTTTATCGCAAGGGTTTTCGAGTACAGCTTCGGTGTTTTCTTCATTTAAGCTATACATAGTCATAGCTAAGGCTTTTTGATAAAACGCAATGCTATTATCCAAGTTGCTTACTTGCAAAGCAAAATTTTGTTTAAAATGATACATGGTATTCCTTACTGCAACAATAAGCTCAATATTTTGTTGCTACGGTTTAAAAATTCGGTTATTTCGTTGTTCTCCAAGGGGCGGTTTGCCATGCAAGCCAAATCATACAACTGTTTGCAAATTAATTGGCTTACCTCGTCGTCATCACGTTTGGCAAGGGCAATAATGGCAGGGTGTTTGGCGTTGAGCACCAAGGTATGAACTTGCGGCATAGCAAAGCTTTGGCCATACATCTTGCTCATTTCCTGCAACCTGCGACCTTGTTCGTCTTGCAATAATACCGCTGAGATACTCTCATCATCCAATTCACGCAAGCTGAGCTTTAATTCTTCTTGACCCAAGCTGTTTTTAAACATGGCAAGTAGTTTTTCTTGGCTGTTTTTAATATCTTCACTTAAAGCATCGCCATTTTCTGCAAAGCTATCTACATCGGCATCTACGCGCACAAACTTGAGTTCCTCGTAGCCGCCATCAAATTCAAGGAAGGATATAAAGCTGTTATCAATCAGCATATCTAAAATGGCAACGTCTATTTCTTTGCTGGTGTAAAGGGAAATAGCAGCGGCTTGCCTTGTTTTATCGGCAGCATAGTAGATTTTTTTGCCGATTTTTTCATTGGCATTTAAGTATTCTTCTATGGTGAGGTATTTGCCTTCGCTTGTTTTTAATACAATTGCTTTTTTTACTTGTTCATAGAACTTTTTATCGCTCAAGCAACCATATTTAATAAAGGGATTAATATCATCCCAGTAGCTTTCGTATTTGCTGCGGTCTGTATTAAAAATAGAAATCAATCTATCGGCTACTTTTTTGGTAATATAAGCTTTGAGTTTGCTTACAAAGCTATCATTTTGTAAGTAGCTGCGGCTTACGTTTAAAGGTAAATCCGGGCAGTCTATTACACCGTTGAGCAGTAGTAAATATTCCGGAATAATTTCTTTAATATTTTCTGCTACAAATACTTGGCCGGAGAACAACTTCATTTGGCCTTGGTTGTTGCCAAAATCTCGTTTAATGCGTGGGAAGTAGAGTATGCCCTTTAAGTTAAATGGATAGTCTACATTCAAATGCACCTGAAACAATGGTTCTTCCCATGTTTTAAATGCTTTTTGATAAAACTCCTTGTATTCTTCTTCTGTGCAATCGCTTGGGTTCTTAAGCCACAATGGTTTTACATCGTTGATGAGGGTAGTGCCTATTTCCTCAGGGCTTTTTTCTACTGGTTTTGTTTCTTCAGTATTGTTCTCTTTTTCTGCTTTTTCGGTTTTTTCTGCTTGCGCTTTGCGTGCGCTTGCAATGCGTTCTTCAGAAACAAGGTAAACTGGCACCTTCATAAATTCGCAGTAACGAGTTAATACTTCTTGCACACGGAAACTGTCTAAAAATTCTTTTTCTTCTTCCGCAATTTCTAAAATAATTTGTGTACCAAATGCTTCTTTTTCGGCCTCTTGCATGCTAAATTGCATACCATCTTCACTTTGCCATAATACAGCGGTGCTTCCTTCTTTATAGCTCCTGGTAAGTATGCTTACCTTTTTTGCAACCATAAAGGCAGAGTAGAAGCCTAAGCCAAAGTGCCCTATAATGCCATCATGGGCTTTGCCGTCTTCGCCTTTGTAGTTTTTAATAAATTCTTCCGCAGAAGAGAAAGCCACTTGGTTAATGTATTTTTCTACTTCTTCGCTTGTCATGCCTATACCGTTATCATCAAAGCATAGGGTACCTTTTTCTTTGTCTACCGTTACTACTACTCTATAATTGTCGGTTGCGTCAGGCACAAGCATTCTGTGCTTGGTAATGGCATCTACACCATTGGCAACCAATTCTCTAATAAAAATATCTTTGTCTGAATATAACCATTTTTTAATAATGGGCATTATATTTTGCGCTTCTATTGATATATTTCCTGTGTTCATATTCTTATGTACCTCCAATATATAATACTTTATTATTGTAACACCCGCCAGGTTGAATTGCAATAAAAATTAGCAATCTAAGCTTGGGAGTGCTAATTTTTTACAATTTTAAGGCAATACAGTGCCGTCTTGTTGTAAATATTCTGCCAAAGCGGTTTTCCATTGTATGCTAAACTCTTCAAATCCAAGCTTATTTTCAAATAAATAACTTGCTATTTCAGGGCCAATATAGCGCCAATTGCCATCGTGAGCAATAAATCCTGCCAAATGGGCTTTGCTTTGTAAAAAGCGTTTTGTAGCAGCTGTTTCATCTATATGTATTAGCACGGGGCTTTCTGCTTTTTTTATAGTTTTGCTTTGCATTGTTTCAAATTGCAAATCAAGATTTTCTTCACTTGCCATGTTTTGCAATTGTTCAAGGGCTTGCCAAACCTCATCTGTAAAAGGGCGATGTTCGCTGCTGCCCTGCAATGTTTGGTTTATTTGCGCAAGTTCATCATTGTATACACTTAGTAAACTTTGTAAAGCGATAGGGTAATTCCAACTTGCTTGCTTTGGTTCTAACGCTTGCATAAAAGCCTTGGCACGTAATTGGGATGTATAATATTCCAGCGGAATTTCCCCCAATTCATAGATGGCTTTTGCGTGCTCCTTGCCAACATAGCGTATATGCCAGGGTTCGTAAGTATAGCCGGTTACATCTTCATACTCCCGCAAATAACGCACAATGAATCCATAGTCATACCCTTGCTTACGCAGCCATTTTCCCTGTTTTGTATTTTCAAGGCGCTCGTTAATGCCCATCCAGTTATCATAACTTACATCTACCGAAAGACCCAATTGATGTTCGGAGCTACCTGGCAATGCAACAACATCTGCTGCCTTTTCTTTACCTACTTTGCTTTGCTTGGTATCAAATACTTTTGCCTGCTTTGCATAACTTCTGTAGCCGGATACCAAGTGCATATCAACACCATCTGCTTTTGCACCTTGTATTAAATCACTTAGAGGATCATATAAATCGCTGCGAATTTCTCGTTCAACACCAAATGCTTGTATGGTGGTAATTTCCGGCGCATAATTTTTTCCAAGCAGATAATTTTTGTTTACAACAAATAAAGGGCTATGTAAATCCCTATCCGGCATAAAGTGAGTAAAACTACTTGTGAATAGGCTTGCGATACTTAAAACCGTAGCAATACTTTGCAAATATTTCATAATGCTCCTTGCAATAAAAATAATATGTTGACTTTATTATCATTCTGTTGTATAAATTGTATTGTTTTTAAAATTAAATGGGAGGGAAACCTATGTCTGTTAGCAATCCTTATGTAAACAGAGAAGATTGGAGAGATAATCCATACGGTATAGATAAAGAGGATTTTGACAATGTAATCGATTATATGGAAGCCATAGAAGAAGCTATGCTTTATGGCGAAGATGACGAGGATGAATTCTATTCACCATACGATGATGATGATGACTATTCCTATGACGATGAAGAAGATGATGATTTTTAAAAGCACAGTTTTGTGCTTTTATTTTTTTTTGCACCTAGGCATATTTTACCATAAGTGGTTTTATTTGCAAAATGAACCTGCAATGATTGGTTGTGGATAAGTTAGTTTATTGTAATTTTTTTCAAAAAAACTAAGCTAACTTCTTGACAATTGCAATAATCGTGTTACAATATTCATTAGTTATTACTAACTAATCGTGTAAAAAAGGAAGTAGAGTATGAGAACATTAAACGATGTAGCGCTTGGTAAAACTGCCAAAGTGGTACGAGTAAATGGCGAAGGCCAGTTAAGAAGACGTATTATGGAAATGGGTATTACCAAAGGCGTTGAAATTACGGTTAAAAAATTTGCTCCCCTAGGCGACCCTATGGAAATTCATTTGCGTGGTTATGAATTAACATTGCGTAAAAATGATGCCAAAATGGTGGAAGTAGAATAGGAGAAAGCATATGGAAAAAGTAATTGCATTGGCAGGGAACCCGAATTCCGGCAAAACAAGTTTATTTAATATTCTAACCGGTGCCAACCAATTTGTTGGTAACTGGCCTGGTGTAACGGTAGAAAAAAAGGAAGGTAAAATTCGTAAAACCAATATTCGTGTAATTGACCTTCCCGGTATTTATTCGTTATCCCCATATTCTCCTGAAGAAAAAATTGCAAGAAAAGTTCTAATGGAAGAAAAAATTGATGGTATTATCAATATCATTGATGGCACCAGCATAGAACGTAGCTTATTTCTAACCAGCCAACTATTAGAAC
>JAEWXD010000001.1 GCA_023396045.1 Bacillota bacterium
GTCTTCACGGTCGGTAATTTCTACATCTGCATTTTTTTGCATATTGTATTGGTAAGTGTTGTAGGCTAAATTATAGCTTCTTTGTACTGCGCCCTGTAGAGCAAAGAACCCTATTAAAAATGCAATGCCTATAATAGCCCATTCCCATATACGCAAATCTTTTATTTTGGTGCTGTTTGCTGCTAAATAATTTTCTATACTGTTTAAAAATAAGTGCGCTACACGGTCGTAGTTGTTTTTTTTAGCTGCGGGCGTTATTTTATCTAAAATGCTTTCTATACGTCTATCGGTAATGGTGCGTATCATAGAGCCGGTAGTGCTGATGTATAACATACGATTGTTTATGTCAATCAGCAATAATACACCACTTTTAGAAGCATCAAATCCATAGCCGTGATAATCATAATAATCGTCTGCATATTGTACGTATTTTCCGGCAGGTACATCTTTTGCGGTAACAATTACAGCTGCAATATTATGCTCTTTTGCAATTTCTTTAATTTTGGTTTCTAAGTCCTGTATGCCTTTTTCTGTGAATAAAGAGGCTTTATCTACCACAAAAGTGCTGAAGTCTGTTTCTTGGGCGCTCATGGCCAATACACTTGTGCAGAGCAACAACAATAATAAAGTGCAAGCCAGTATTTTTTTTGTTGTATTTACCATATAAACAAACCTCCCAACAATGCGAGTATTGCCAAAATGGTGCCTGTGCCTAAGCTGGAGATCAATAATTTTGTTTTATCTATCGGTAACTTACCACAGGTTTTACCTGTTTGGCCGTTCATAGAGTAGTAATAGCGCTTTCCATCCGGGCCTAAGTAGGTTAATACCCATGTAGGCAATAATAAATAGTTAAAACTTTTGTTTAGTATATTGTATTGGCTGTTGCCGGAAATACTGCTGTAATTACTATCTTGGGTTAGTAGGGGTTCAATATATTGTTCTATTTCGTTTTCTACTTCAGGAGCAATATCGTTGCTATCTATATCTCTGCGTTCTGCCATAAAACCGGCTAAATAAGCAGGGCTATACGGTTTTTCATCTGTTTCTTCAAAAGGATGTATACCATCGGCCAGTTCTTTTTGGTTTTTTTGTAGTGCAGACCTGAAAATATTGTTAAAACGAATTTTCCCTTTGCGATATACATCGTAATAATTGGTGGTGGTAATACGGTAGTTTCCACTGATATAGCTGCTTACTTCTGTAGCTTCACCTTGGAATTCAGCATCTACATCATAGTCGCAGTCCCAATAGGGGTAGTACACACCACTTAGTTTTTCTAATTGGCTTTGGTTAAAAAATTCCTTTGGAACAAATTTTTTTGTTTTTATAAAGTTTAAAAAATGTTCTTGGGCCTGTTTTTTATCAAACTGGAAAGGAATCACTCTGTCGGGTTTGTATTCTGCACTTAATTTGTCAGTTAAAACCACAGGGCTTTGGCAATAATAGCAATGGGTAGCGGCTGTGGTGCCTTGGGCTATAATTTCTGCACCACAGTTTTTGCAGTTGTATAGCATTTCTTGTTCAGCGTTTGGGAAAGAGGCAGAGGTAGTTTCTGTGGCAGAATCTTCTTCTAATTTTTGAATCAATTCATCGGTGTCATATTTTGCGCCACAATACTCGCATGCAAAATTTTGTTCGCCTGGTTGGAAGCTTATGTATGCTCCGCAAGATGTACATTTAAAAGTCAACGCAAACACCTCCTATATTTTTAATTATATAAATTATACGATAAGTGATATAATTTTGCAAACACTTCATTGTTTTCATATAAAAATGCACTGGGTTTCCAGTGCATTTTTTTGTTATTGCATTAATTTGGGAAGCTTTTCAAGCACAATATTCACAGCTTCATTTACTGCCTTGGAAGTGAATGTTGCGCCGGTGATCTGGTCTACTTCGTTGGCATCTGCTTTGGCTTTTCCTTCTTCGGTCATGGTGATTGGCGCTTGTTTGCCAATAAATTTGCCGGTAAAGCTTTCTTCTTGTGCTTTGGAACCAATATTGGGTGTGTCGTGGAATTTAACGCTACCAACTACAAGATTTGTAATTTTGAAATCAAGGTCGGTAACAACAATGCTATCTACATCATCTTCAAAGCCTTCGGCAGCAGCTTGACCGATATAGGCAATGGTTTCGCCGCCTTTTTTGGCAATGTGGGCAGACATCATCGGTTTTTCTACTGCCAATTCAATAAATTCATCAGCTTCAGGAACAAGAGCTTGCAATGGATTTGCTTTTTCTATTACTTCCATTTCCGGGCTGTTGATGTGCTGGGGTATTTCATTTAGTGCAATGTTTACGCCCTTGTTTACCGCTTTTGAACTAAATGTAGCGCCGGTAATTTGGTCTACTTCATTGGCATCCGTATTGGCTTTGCCTTCTTCTGTCATAGTGATAGGTGCTTTCTTGCCTATGTATCGTTTGGTAAAATTTTCATCTTGTGTTTGTGAACCAATGCCAGGTGTTTCATGGAAGTTATGAGCCCCTACAATAATACCGGTTACGGCATAGTTGGTATCTACAGCAACAAGGGTTTCAACCATATCTTCAAAGCCTTCTGCTGTTGCTTGGGCAATATAGCCTACCACTTTGTCATCTTCTTTTAGCACAAACATATGTTGCAATTTGCTGTTTTCTATTTGCAATTCAATAGCAGTTGCATTTTTGGCTAATACATGTACAGGGTTTTCTGCTTCCCCCATGGTAGATGTGGATTCTTCCGGCATTTCTGCAGCAACAGGCATATCTGCAAGAACGGCAGCAATGTCTGGGTTAATACTACCACCGGTAGCAAATTGTTGTAACTGGGAAGCAAGGTAGTTTACGCTGTTATTTACAGCTTTAGAGCTAATGGTTGCGCCGCTTACTTGGTCTACTTCATTGGTATCAGGCTTTGCGGTGTTTGGTTTGGTTAAAAGTAAGGGAATGTTTTTACCGGCATATTGTGATGTAAAAGCTTCCTCTTTTACCAATGCACCCAAACCGGCAGTTTCTGCAAAATCAGAACCGCCAACACGAATGCCTGCCAATTGCAAGTCTTTATTTAAGGCAACCAACACTTCAATAGGGCCGGCATAACCTTGTGTGGTTATTTGACCTACATAGCCCACTGCAGAATTGTTTTCTGTGGCAATATATAGGCCGTCTAAGGGTAAGTTCTCTACACTTTCAGTTTCAAATTTTGTGGCGGCAGGCAGTAACTGTTTCATTGCTTCTGCTCTTTCACCACCGGCACGGTTTTCTATAATATCCTTTGTAGCAAGGTTAGTGCCTGCAAGGCTTATTGCGGCAACAATGGATATAATAGTTAGTTTTGCCCATGCGGGAAGACTGAATTTGTTTGTTGGGTTTTGCATTGTTTTCTCCGTTCTATTTCTTATTATCGTTAAATTGGTAATTGATTTTTTTCATGTGGGATATTACTTTTTGGCTAACAATACCTATACCGGCGCCACTAACAAGTGCACTCACCAAGAGTATAGGTGCATAGGCCATTACTACGCCAAGCCCCAGTAGGGGAATGGCGACCAGTGCTTGTGCAATAGTATGTGCTATACTGCCCGCAACGCTAATGCCAATAAAATGCAAAGCTTTGCTTTTATATAACAGTAACATTACAATAAGGCTTGTAAAAGAGCCCACTGCTGTATATATGGTGCCAAATGGTCCCATAAATAGTAAGCCGCCTAATAAGATTTTTATGGTTAGTAAATACCAAGTGCTTTTGGGGTTTATGAGTACCATTGCAAATAATAGCACAATGTTAGATAACCCTAAGCGTATGGCAGGCATGGCCGGCACCAAGGGGAACAGTTTTTCTATATAGCCCAATATAAGCATAATAGATGCTAAAAGGCCAAGGCTTGTTAATTGTTTTATATTCGTTTTCATTGGTATGGTAACATAAAAGATTGTTAAAATCAAAGCTTAAGCAGGTTCATTTTAAAACAGCTTTTGTAGCTGTTTTTCCCATGTAATATGCGTTTTGGCATAGTTGCGCATTTGTGTTGGTATCTCTTGATTGTTTTTATATTGTTTTGCAAAAGCGACTAACTTTTCCATATTCAGCGGAGTGTCATCGTTTGGCATTTGCAACAAATAGGGGAGTTGTTCTGTTAAGCAAGCATCTTGTACAGTATATATAAAGGGCAAGCCACGGCTCATATATTCCCTCACTTTTAAGGCAGAGCCTGCTTTTAATCCATTGCGATGCCATGCCAAAGGAGAAAAACCAACATCTACCATATTCATTAAAGAATCTAATTCTTTGCCATACATAGCGGGGTAAAAACTTACAGAATCTTCCAGTTGATATTGGGAAACCATAGATTTCCAGTTGGAAAGGGATCCATCGCCCTCATCACCTACGAAATGCAAATGTATTTTTTCTGTGCCATGGTAATTTGCAAGCCCTGCAATGGCTCTATCAAAGCCTTGCCAAATACTCATGCTTGCAACCCCAATCATATGTATTGTGTCATCACTGGCGGGGCAACGCAAACTGTATTTTTCTACATCTATACCATTGCTGATGTTTATGGCAGGGCGACCATTAAAAGTGTTGGTTGTTTCGCCAATAACAGCATAATAATCTATGTATTTTCCTGCAGCATTGGAAAAATAATCCGATATTTTTAATGCCATTTGAAACAACGGGTTCATTACAGCGCTTTTGTATAAGGGATAAGTGGGTACCTCACAAATAATTTTACAGCCTTGTTTTTTGGCTAATCGATACATTTTTAAGCCGGAAAATTCCAAAGGGTCATTGCGCACATACAGTATATCTATATGTAATGTTTGCAATGCTTGTATTGCACATTTATAAAGGTCAATCAATGCAAAAGTGTGTAGGTAACGCTCACTTGCAGCATTAATGGAGCGCAGGGCTTGCTTTTCTTGGCCATGCATTAAGTAATATTTGTGCTCATCAAAGGCAAGGTAATATACATCAAAGCCAAGCTTTTCAAAGCCTTGTAATTGCCCATCAAATTTTACTTTTAAGCTTTGTTTATGGTGTAGGGCATATTTGCATACATATAATAGTTTTTTCATATTTACCCCAACAATACGCCCAACACTTTAATGTCTGCTTCTTTGCAAAGCAATAAAGCACGTTGGTAATCTCTATAATCACACTTACCTTTGGCAAGCAGTATAAAGGCAGGCAAAGTATTTTGTATTACATGGGGGTAACGCAAAATACTATCTGCGAAATGTAAATTTCTGTTTTCTTTTGCTAATGCATGCACCAACTGTGCGTTATAATCTTGCATGCTTACGGGAATAATCGTTACTTCATTCAGTTGTTTTTTTTCTAAATAGTTAAAAAACATTTTGCGTTCATCTTTGGCATGAATATTGCTGGGATGCAAATGAAAACACAAATTCAAATCACCACATAGCATTGCTTCGCGCGGTGTAACAATGGTGCAACGCCAAAGTTCTTTGCAGAGCAGGGCAATTATTATTACGGCAAGTAAAAATATACTATATAGAATTTTTTTATTTATACCTATGCCCTGGGGTAGTGAATTTGCGGTGGTGGCTAAAAATTGAGGGCTATATATTTCTTGTATTTTATCACCGGTATCACTTTTATCTACCAAATGATCCAAAATACCATTGGCATAGAGCATGGCATCTTTTTCATTTAAAGAAACTGCATGAATGTTGATTAAATTGCTAAAGGGTATAGCTGCAATTTGATATTGTAGCAATGGAGCGCCGGCCTTGTTTTGCAATTCTTCTATAATGTTCTGTTGTACAGTAAATGCATTGTAACCGGAAGCTATTTTTATACTGGTGTCATAATTCAATATATTTTGTACTGTATATTCCACTTTTGCTTGTGCAGTGGCTTGCCATTTTATTTCTGTAGCTTGTCTGTCTTTCATATAAAAACCAAGCCATAAGCATAGCAAAGCAAGTATATATACATACCAATATCGTTTTAAATAACGAATAATATCTATTGCATTATAGAGTTTTATTTCTTTGATCTCTCTCATGGCTTGCAAGCTCCTGTATATATTGCAAATCTTCTTTACTTAGGTTGGCGTTTTGCAGTAAGTCGGGCCTATATTGGTAGGTGGCACGCAAACTTTCTTGCCTGCGCCAAAGTGCTATTTGCGCATGGTTTCCACCAAGCAAAATATCGGGCACTTTTTGCCCCGCATAATCATAGGGCCTTGTATATTGGGGGTATTCTAATAGGCCGCTGCTAAAGCTTTCTTCCTCGGTGCTATCCTGCGTTCCAAGTACACCGGGTATAAAGCGGGCGATGGTATCTATCAATACCATGGCAGGCAATTCGCCGCCTGTGAGAACATAGTCGCCAATGGATATTTCCATATCGCACGCATCCAGCGCACGTTGGTCTACACCCTCGTAATGCCCACATAATAATGTAAGATCTTTTTCTTGGGCTAACTCTTTGGCAAGGGCATGGTTTAAGGTTTTTCCTTTGGGGCCTAAAAAAATACGTTTGCCTGTATAACCCAATGCTTGTGTATGGGCAAATGCATTCATAATGGGTTGCACCATCATTAACATGCCTGCACCGCCACCATAAGGGTAGTCATCTGTATTTTTGTGCTTGTTTTGGCTAAAATCTCTTATGTTTACAATATCAAAATGTAAGAGGCCGTTTTTTTGGGCTCTACCCAAAATGCTTTCATTTAATATGGAAAACATTTCCGGAAAAGTGCTTAAAATAGCAATGTTCATATTATGCCTCAAAACTTGCAATTTCGCTTAATACGTCTGCTTTTAAAATAATTTGTGCATTTTGCAAATCTACTTTTTCAAATACTTTATCTATTGCCGGGAAAAGCATAGAACCTTGTTTACATTTTACAACATATACATTGGTTGCATATTGGCTTAAGACTTCTTGTAAAATGCCAAGTTCCTTGCCTGTGTTATCTGTTACGGCAAAACCGATAATATCGCTAATATAAAATTCACCTTCTGCAAGAGGGCTTGCATCAGCACGGGCAATATACAATTCTTTATTGCGCCAAGTTTCTGCCTTGTTTCTATCTTGCACGTTTTGTAATTGCATAATTACTTCCCCTTGGTGTAATTTACAATTTTCAATGGCAATCGGCAAATAAGCATCCCCTTGTTTATAGTACAGGGTTTTGGTTTGCATTAAATTTTCTATATCATCTGAATAAACTTTCAGTTTTACTTCCCCTTTAATACCGTGGGGGCGTAGTACTTCTGCAATGAAAAAATAATCTGTAAGCATAGTTGCTCCTATCTTTGTATAGTCAAACTAAATTATACCATAGTTATTATGCTTTTCAAAATAAAACATAATATATGCAATATTATACAAAAGTAATTCGTTACATTTGTAGGAAAGAGGTGATAAAATGAAAAAAATAATAGCACTTTTACTATGTATGTTCTTATGTGTGCCTTTGGCACAAGCTCAAAAAATAGTGCTTCCGGAAGGCTTCTTAAAGTATGTAAGTGAAGACGGCAAACAACTATTACTCTTTGGTGCGCAGCCAACAAGCTTTGACAATAGTGAATATGAAATGCTGCAATATAGATTTGCAAAAAATAAAAATGATGTATGGGAATGGCAAAAAACAGAAGCAGCTTCACCAGCCTTGCCGTATGAATATGTTATTTTGGAAATGTTGTATGCAGAGCGTGTAAAGGGAAATATTGAAGTATCTTTACATTACCAAGATGAAAATGCAATTGATGTTTTTTCTTACCCCTTGGCAAGTCTGCCCAATGTGTTTACAGCAGAAGAACTGCAAACCACAGATGTTTTGAATGCTCATTTCGGTAT
Organism: Bacillota bacterium; assembly: GCA_023396045.1. GTDB lineage: Bacteria > Bacillota > Clostridia > Christensenellales > Aristaeellaceae > JAAZPT01. The sequence goes on from JAEWXD010000001.1 coordinate 7,817, forward strand.
GTTAGGCTATTTGCTCAGCGATGACACCAACAACAAACAAGTGCTTGCAAGGCTCTTTGCTACGCAAATGCCAAATTTGGAATTTGTAGATGGCGTGTATACAGGTAAAGAGTTGCAATGTGTTGCCAAAAACGCCGAAGGCACACATTATATTGTTTGCATTGCCTTTGACCCTAAGGGCGTGGTAAGCCAAATGAGTGGTGCAGTGCCACCACAAACACGTTTTGTTACCAATGAAGCAGGTTATTACCTGAATTTAGGCGATGATTTTCAGGTAAAATTGGTACGCATGGGAAAGAATCACTTTGGGGTAGAGGAAACCTCAAATTATTGGTGTTTTAGCAATCGTATGCTATCAAAACATGGTAACCAAGTATATCCTCTGTTATATGGCGCTTCTAATTTGGAAGACATTTCTAAAATAGACTGGTTACAATTTCCACAAAGTTTAGAAGATTTCAAAGAACAAGCAATTATAGATGGTTATTGCACTCCCAAAAATCCGGAATTTGAGCAACGCTTGCACTTGCGAGCAGAACCCAATAAAGAAAGCGTTTCTTTGGGTAAATTTTATAACGGCACCATGTGTAAAGTGCTGGAACAAAAAGACGGCTGGGCAAAAGTGCAAATCGGCAGAATTGATGATGGTTATCATTTAATAGGTTGGATGTTAAGCGAGTTTTTAGCCTTTGGCGAAGATATGAGTTATAGCACTAACCTTGCAGGCACACAAATGGCAGCCAAGCCTTTTGTTGAACTTAAAGCGCAAAATTATAATAAAGTGCCTCGAACTGTTGTTAAAGACTTTTTATTAATCGGACTCACAACCAATGGAAGCAATCAATATATATTGCAACATCGCTATACAGGCGATATTGCCTATATTCAAATGGAAGATTTGTCGGTAGGCAATGGTTGATAAACACGAATATTTATGCATAAATACTATGAGATAAAAGTATTATTCTGAAAACCAATATCATGGCAGAAAAGATTGTACGGAATTTAACAAACTTATACTTATAAATGCACTGTATATTTTTAGCAAACAAGTAAGAAATTGTTTGCTATTTTTATGGAATATTTTTTTGAAAAAACAATGCTTTTTCGCTAACGTTAGCCATTTAAAAAAAACAAACTGAAGATCGTAATTTTATAGCAGATGTATAATAGGTATAAAAATGCCAATATACACACCGAATTGATACATATGTCCACTGAATTTATAAAATAAATCAAGAATATCAATAAATAAACATAAAAAGTTAAAAATAATTTTTACAAATTTATGTAATAGCATTGCATAAAAATATTCTTTGTGATATTATTAACTCATAAATCAATAAATACTTTTTATTTATAGGGGGAAACTATGGCAAATTTCGTAGCAACACTCAATTCCTATTTGTCAGACTATGTTTTGTTAGCTCTACTTTTGGCTGTTGGCCTTTGGTATACCTTTAGAACAAAGTTTGTACAAGTGCGCTTCTTTAAAGAAGGCATGAAACGTGTTTTTGGCAATTTAAGCTTGAACGGTGGCAAACAAGAGAGCGGTATGAGCTCTTTCCAAGCCCTTGCAACAGCAATTGCAGCACAAGTTGGTACAGGTAACATTGTTGGTGCTTCCGGTGCTATTTTAACAGGTGGCCCTGGTGCTATTTTCTGGATGTGGGTTATTGCCTTCTTCGGCATGGCTACCATCTATGCAGAAGCAGTGCTTGCACATCATACCAGAAAAGTAGATGCAGAAGGCAACATCTCCGGTGGCCCGGTACACTATATTACCACTGCTTTTAAAGGCGGTTTTGGTAAATTCTTAGCAGGCTTCTTTGCTATTGCCATCGTTTTGGCACTTGGCTTATTTGGCTGCATGGTACAAAGTAACTCTATCGGTTCTACAATGCAAACTGCATTTGGTATTCCTGCTTGGATTATTGGTATCGTTTTGGTAGCAATTTGCGCATTCATCTTCCTTGGTGGTGTACAACGTTTGGCTTCTGTAACCGAAAAATTGGTTCCAATAATGGCTGCTTTATTCTTACTTGGTGCTTTTGTTGTATTGATTGTAAGAATCAAATACATTCCAGAAACATTCGGTATGATTTTTAAATATGCATTTAGCCCACAAGCTATCATCGGTGGTGGTTTCGGTTATGCATTAAAAACTGCCCTTTCTCAAGGCGCAAAACGTGGCTTGTTCTCTAACGAAGCTGGTATGGGTTCTACACCTCATGCT
>JAEWXD010000045.1 GCA_023396045.1 Bacillota bacterium
ATTTCAAAGCTTGCATATAGATGCTCTTATGCTGTATGCGCTTACTACACAAAGGCAGGCAGCTGCATTGCGTTTGGTAATGGCTGCAAAACAGAGTGGTGCAAGCGTTGAGGACATTAAAGAAAGAATGAGGAACATTCATGCATAATACTTCCAAACTTGGTGCCGTTGGGCAGCGTTCTGCTGTTTTGGCTTTAAAGGCTTTGGGTATGCAGGTTATTCCAACTTCTACCCCAGAAGAAACAGCAAAAGCTCTTTTTACTTTACACAAGAATGGTGTAAACGTGGTGTTTATCACCGAAAAAGAGGCAATGGAAGCGCCGGAAGCCTTGGAACGCTATCGTAACGATTATTCCTTGGCTATCATTCCCATTCCTGGTACTACCGGTTCTATAGGCTATGGTATGCAGGCAATTAAAAAGAATGTAGAAAAAGCCATCGGTGCAGACATTTTATTTCAAAAATAGGAAAGGTAAAGCTTAATGGGAACAATAGTAAAAGTTGCCGGTCCTTTAATCGTGGCAGAAAACATGGCAGACTCTCGTATGTACGATGTTGTGCGTGTTAGCGAAAAGCGCTTGGTAGGTGAAATTATTGAATTAAGAGGGGACAAAGCCTCCATTCAAGTATATGAAGAAACTTCCGGTCTTATGCCGGGGGAACCAGTTATATCTACCGGTGCGCAGCTTTCTGTAGAATTAGGGCCTGGTCTTATAGAGTCAATTTTTGATGGTATTCAACGCCCGCTGACTGCTATTCGCGATAAGGTAGGCGATAGAATTGCACGTGGTGTAGAAGTACACTCACTTAATAGAGAGAAAAAATGGCGTTTTGAACCAAGAAAATTTATAGGTGATGCTGTAGTTGCAGGTTCCGTAGTTGGTATTGTGCAAGAAACTGCAAGTGTAACCCATAAAATTATGGTGCCCTATGGTATTTCCGGTACCATTACACATATTGAAGAAATCGTTACCACAGTAGATAGTTGCGTTTGCAAAGTGCAAGATGAGCAAGGCAATGTGCATGAAATTACAATGATGCAAAAATGGCCTGTTCGTCGTGGTAGACCATATAAAACCAAAGTATCACCATTTATGCCTATGGTTACAGGCCAACGTGTAGTAGATACATTTTTCCCTATTGCCATGGGTGGTGTAGCTGCTGTTCCGGGTCCCTTTGGCTCTGGTAAAACTGTTGTGCAACACCAATTGGCAAAATGGGCAGATGCCGATATCATTGTGTATGTAGGTTGTGGTGAACGTGGTAATGAAATGACAGACGTTTTGCGTGAATTCCCGGAATTGCACGACCCCAAAACAGGCGAAACTTTAATGAAACGCACTGTTCTTATTGCCAACACTTCCGACATGCCGGTGGCTGCTCGTGAAGCGTCTATCTATACCGGTATCACCATTGCAGAATACTTTAGAGATATGGGTTATAAAGTAGCCATCATGGCAGACTCTACCAGCCGTTGGGCAGAAGCCCTTCGTGAAATGAGTGGCCGTTTGGAAGAAATGCCTGGTGAAGAAGGTTACCCTGCATACCTTTCCAGCCGTGTTGCTGAGTTCTATGAAAGAGCCGGCATTGTGCAATGCTTAGGTGATGAAGAACGTATGGGTGCTATTTCTGCTATCGGTGCTGTATCGCCTCCTGGTGGCGATATTTCAGAACCGGTATCTCAGGCTACTTTACGTATTGTTAAAGTATTCTGGGGTCTTTCTGCACAGTTGGCTTACAAACGCCATTTCCCTGCCATTGATTGGCTACAGAGCTACTCTCTTTATACCGATCGATTGGCGGATTGGTATAGCGATAATGTTTCTGCAGAATGGAATGCAATGCGTACCAAAGCCATGGCTATCCTGCAAAAAGAAGCAGAATTAGACGAAATTGTGCGCTTGGTAGGTGTAGATGCACTTAGTTGGGCAGATAGATTAACCATGGAAACAGCAAGAATGATTCGTGAAGACTATTTGCACCAAAACGCATTTGATGAAGTAGATACCTATACATCACTTAAAAAACAGGAAATTATGCTTCGCTTAATTTTAACCTTGGATGAACGCGGTCAAAAAGCCATTGCAGATGGTGCAAACCTATCCAGCATCATTTCACTTCCGGTTCGTGAAAAAATTGGTAGAGCAAAATATATTCCGGAAACCGATTTGCATGAAAAAATTGCAGAAATTGAAAAAGAATTGATCACCGAATTATCCAATTTGGATGCACAAGGAGGGCAAGCAGATGCTTAAAGAATATCGCACCATTAAAGAAGTGGTTGGCCCTTTGATGCTTGTAGAAGGCGTATCTGGTGTCGGTTATGACGAATTGGTAGAAATCGAACAAGCCAATGGCGAACGCCGCCGTGGTAAAGTTTTGGAAATCAACCAAGACAAAGCACTCGTGCAACTTTTTGAAAGCAGTAATGGCTTAAAAATTAACGATAGTAAAGCAAGATTCTTAGGTAGATCTATTGAATTATCTGTTTCTTCCGATATTTTAGGCCGTGTATTTGACGGTATGGGTAACCCCAAAGACGGTGGACCGGAACTCATTCCGGAAAAAAGAATGGATATTAACGGCGAACCTTTGAACCCGGCTTCCAGAGATTATCCAAGTGAATTTATTCAAACCGGTATCTCTGCTATTGACGGCTTGAACACCTTGGTTCGTGGTCAAAAATTGCCTGTGTTCTCTGCTTCTGGTTTACCTCATGCACAATTGGCTACACAAATTGCACGTCAAGCAAAAGTGCTTGGTGGCGATAGCAAGTTTGCTGTAGTATTTGGCGCTATTGGTATCACATTTGAAGAAGCCGAATACTTTGTAGAAGATTTTAAACGCACAGGTGCTATTGAACGTGCCGTACTCTTTATGAACCTTGCCAACGACCCTGCTATTGAACGTATTGCAACACCTCGTATGGCACTTACCGCTGCAGAATATCTTGCTTTTGAAAAAGGCATGCACGTATTGGTTATCCTTACCGACATCACCAACTATGCAGAAGCCTTGCGTGAAGTATCTGCCGCTCGTAAAGAAGTTCCAGGCCGCCGTGGCTACCCTGGCTACCTTTATACCGACCTTGCAACCATGTATGAACGTGCCGGTAGAATTGTAGGTAAAGAAGGTTCTATTACACAAATTCCAATTCTTACCATGCCGGAAGAAGATAAAACCCACCCAATTCCTGACTTAACTGGTTATATTACAGAGGGGCAAATCATTCTTAGCCGTGAACTTTATCGCAAAGGTATTCAGCCACCTATCGATGTATTACCATCGCTTTCCCGTTTGAAGGATAAAGGTATCGGCGCAGGTAAAACAAGAGAAGACCACGCACCAACGATGAACCAATTGTTCGCTGCTTACTCTCGTGGTAAAGACGCAAAAGAATTGGCAGTGGTATTGGGTGAAGGTGCTCTTACCGATGTAGATAAAAAATACGCACAGTTTGCAACAGAGTTTGAAAATAGATATGTTTCCCAAGGCTACACCACAAACCGTAGTATTGAAGATACCTTAACTATAGGTTGGGAACTTCTTTCCAAACTTCCCCGTGCAGAACTGAAACGTATTCGTGATGATATGTTAGATAAATATCTTCCCAACGCAAAGGAGGAGTAAGCCATGGCAGTGTTACGTGTAAATCCTACACGCATGGAGCTTACCCGCATTAAGCGCAGATTGGTTACAGCAAAACGTGGCCATAAATTGTTAAAAGATAAAAGAGATGAAATGGTTCGCCAATTTATTATCATGATTCGTAAAAACAAAGACCTGCGTGAAAGTGTGGAAAAAGAGCTTGCAAAAGCTTTTGGCGATTTTTCTATGGCGCGTGCCGTTATGGAACCCAAAGCTTTAGAAGAAGCTATGCTCTATCCGGCAAGGCAAGCACAAATCTCGGTAGATATGCGCAATGTTATGAGCGTAAAAGTGCCCCATATTACAGTAGATGAAGCATCACTTACAGAAACTACCCTTTCCTATGGCTTAAGTGATACCTCTGCGCAACTGGATGGTGCTATCGCCGGCATTGCAAATACCTTGCCCAAGCTTATAGAACTTGCAGAAATTGAAAAGTCTTGCAATATGTTGGCAGATGAAATTGAAAAAACAAGGCGTAGAGTAAATGCTTTAGAGTATGTAATGATTCCACAATTTGAAGAAACCATTAAATTCATTACCATGAAATTAGATGAAAACGAACGTGGTTCTATTACCAGGCTCATGAAAGTAAAGGATATGATTGCAGAACGCAATTAACAAAAAACTTCGGAAGAAATTCCGAAGTTTTTTGTATCCGGAAAACCAACAGATAAGCTGGTGGTTGGTTTTTTTGATTGTTGTATGGCTCTTGAAGAAATACCAAAAAAGTAAGAAAAACTGAAAAATATATTTAGTCGATTGATATTCAATCGGTTTTTTATATAATCGTTAGAATAATAAATTGTATTTAAAACATATATCATAAAGTGTAGTATATATTAAAATAAATAGAAAATCGTTATGATTTTGTAAAAGTATTACTGCACAAAAATTATCATTTTTATGCCGTTAATGTGTATAGCATGGAATTTATAATATAAAATATTGCGAAAAATTCTTATTTGTTAATAAAATATTTGGATTTAATTTTAATAATATGTGGATTTTTTATTGGTTAGTGTGCTATAATTTCAAAAGTAAGTTATAACTAACTTTTTAAAGAAAGGAATCCATATCTCAAGTGAAACGTTCTCTAAACAAAACCCCAATCATATTGATTGCTGTACTTTTAGTATTATCTGTTTTTGTGCAACCGTCTTATGCAAACAATTCAAATTTTGTGTTAAATTTTGTGCAAGATGGTACTGTAATCTATAGTGTGGACATTTTAAATGGTTCAAAAGTAACACAACAAGATATTGATCAAGCTACCGGTAAGTTATCCGTTTCAGATAAGCTTTTTTCGCATTGGTCTACTATGGAGCAAGGTCAAAAATTTGATTTGCAAAGTGATATACAAAGCGACCTTATATTATATGCTGTTTATACAGATGCAGTTAAAGTAAGCTTTGACGCACAAGGCGGTAGATATACACGCCCTGTATATGTAAAGAAAAACAGTTCCTTAGATAGTGTTTTACCGCAAAATCCGTCAAAAGCTGGCTATGATTTTTTATATTGGGCACTTAATCCAAATGGTGAAAAATATAATACTTCTACTTCTTTAAATAGCAATGTGAAATTGTATGCCGTTTGGCAAGCAAAAAATTCAGAATACACTGTTTTATATTGGCATGAAATGGCAGACAGTGAAGCCTATGCAGTGGCAGATACAGAAAAACATAGTGCACAAACCGGCACAGTCGCAAATGCAAATAAAAAACAATTTCCTAACTTTACTTTTAATGCAAGTAAATCAGATGACAATGTGCTTGTAAAAGGCAATGGCGAAACTGTTGTAAATCTTTATTATAATAGAAATACATTTTCGCTGGATTTTAAAAACAAAAACGGTAATTCTTTAATCCCTACAAAAAAAGTAAAACATGGGGCAGATATTCGTGCTTTTGCTAATGAAGCTATGCAAAAAATCGGTACCAATTATAACTGGGCTGTTCCTGATGAAAATTATGGTATGAACCAGCTAAATCATTACATTGATATTCCTTTAATGCCTGCAAAAGATTTTACTCTTTATGCCGACAAAAAAGGTTCCGGTACGGGTCTTGTTCAAATGATTGATGTAGATACCAAAGAAGTTATACGCAGTATAAAACATTCTCCTAAAGGTTATATTTATAACGTGGTATTTATCGGAACCAATTATCCTATCGAGGGTTTTGATTTTCAATATGTAAACAAGCCTGGTAAAGTATCAGATCGTTTTACATGGGAAGGCGGTTCTGATGGAATCTATACCATAAAATCTTATTATAAAAGAAAAAGCTATAAAATTTCATTTTTAAGTAACAACAATCAATCTGTTCAAGAATTACCCAATGTTTTATATAATGCAGATATCAGCAATGCTGCACCAAACAATTACCAAGTGGGCATTACAAAGGATTCTGCCGGCAGAACATTTGCTGGCTGGTTTAGTAATGTCAGTTTTAACGGATCACCTGTTGACTTTTCCAATCAAAAAATGCCGGCACACAATTTGGTGTATTATGCAAAATGGGAATTACCGAAGTATTCTTTAACAGCCCGTCCACATCGTAATGCAAGTGATGAACAGGTGTTTTTTATTCAAGAAGGTGAAATGCCTAAAGCTGATACACAAGCAAGTTTAAAAACAACACCAGGCGAAACAGATGATAGCTTTTTAGGGTGGTTCTATCAAAATAATGGGCAAATAGAACGTTTTGATTTTTCTATGCCTTTTTATGAGAATATTGAAATTTTTCCATTGTGGGCACAAAAAACCTATCAAGTAAGCTATGATTTAAATCAAGCTACTGGCACTATACCGATAGACCCCCTCCGTTATTATAGTGGTACAAAAGCTAAATTATTGCCATTGCATAGTGATGTAAAGGGGCCTGAAAACAGAAAATTTGCAGCGTGGGCAGTTGGCTCAGAATTGTTAAAGCCAAACGATTGGAGAACCATAGCGTCCAATCTTACTGTACGTGCTGATTGGGGAGATATAGAAACTGTAACGATTACATTTAATGCTAATGGCGGTAGTGGCAACATGGCAGCAGTAGTTGTTCCCTTAGGGGCACAATATACCCTTCCAAAGAATGAATTCGTAGCTCCTAAGAGGCAAGAATTTGCAGGATGGCAAGTGATGCAAAATATTATGCAGACAGGCGAAAGCTTCACTGCAGTAGAAACTACTGAGCTGCTGGCTACATGGAAAGTAAAAACAGAACATGCTGCGCCAAACACAATTGCACCTACTGTACGAAAAGAAAAACCAAAAGCAATCCATGCACCTAAAACGGGTGATACATCCTCTATAGGTATGTATATCTTGTTATTGCTTGTGTGTAGCTTAAGCAGTTTTGTAATTATTCAAAAAAATAAAAAACGTACCAATTAAAATAGCAATCTATAAATGGCTTTCTTGCTCATATATTGCAATATAAAACACCTTCGTCTTGTTAAAGTCGAAGGTGTTTTGGGTTTGTCTACGCATCACTGCGAGAGAAGCCGTTTTTCATTTGGTTGCTGGATTCATACAACACTTTTGCTAAAACATCATTGGTTTCTTTTTTTACCATATCCATAATCTCTTGGTTGGCTTGTTTGCAAAGTGGTTTTGCATCTGCCATGGAGAGCTTTTGTTCAACAATCATTTTGTCGTATTTCTTAATAATTTGTGTTCCCAAGCTTTGTACTTTTACCTGGTAACGTTCAATATGGGGGATACATAGGTTAAAATAAGGGTCAGCAAGGGCAGCAATGATACGATTTACCCAGTAAAAGCTATCCGTAGTAACAGTACCACAGGTTTGGCTTACATAGTTTTCTGTTTCGTCTATATTGCTGTATTGTGGTACTAAAGCATTGAATACATTGCTGCCAAGAGCTACCCATTCAATGCTCTTAATGGCGTCTGGCTTGTTTTCATTTAATTGCACCAAAGCCATAAAGTTGGTACGGTTTACACCGATTGGTCTAAATCTCCCGCGTTTACCGGGGTCTGCAAATTTATTATAAGGGTCGTAATCTGTACCTTGGAAGTGGTTGCTTAAAATATATTTTACATCTTCTACTGTAATTTTTTTCTCTGGTTTTCTGCACCAGGGAATGCTATCACAATATGGGTCATAATTATGGGCAGTACTTGGGTTTAAATATTTTTGACCAATCCATGCACGGGGGGTGTTGTATATATGGTCAGAATCACTGTGGCTGCCAAAGGCATTGCGAGGGTTAAAACTGCCTTCTAAACTCAAGTCTAAGTGATTTTCTTCAATAAAGCTACGCATATCGGCAGAGCACATAAAGTTATCCTGGCTTTCAAAAGCGTCGTCAAAATCAAAGTAATCTAGGCCCAATTGGTTTGGTGCAATAACATAACAGTCATCTGGCACACGCCTTGCTAACCAATGGTGCCCACCTATGGTTTCCAACCACCAAATTTCCTGTTCATCTTGGAAGGCGATGGCATTCATTTCATAAGTACCAAATTCTTCCAATAACCCACCTAAACGTTTAACACCTTCCTTGGCACTATGTATATAAGGAAGTACAATCGTCACAATATCTTCTTCCCCAATGCCACCACGTGTTTGAGGTACATAGTCTGCATCGCCTTCTTTACCTTTGGCTGGTATATAGCGCACCAATGGGTCAGAAGCGAGTACTCTTTCGTTGGATGTAATGGTTTCTGTAGCTGTCATAGATACATTGGCACTATTTACACCGCAGGCGCTCCATAGGCCTTCATCATCTATACCATTGGGGAAGGCAGTATATTGCATAGGGTTTTCTGGTAAGTTGATTTTTACATGGGATAATACAGATTCATAAACACGAGGTTGATTTTCAGGGTGAACCACTATCATCTTTTTGGGCATGTAGCCACCAGCACCGGAATCTTCATTGCGAGCAACCATGGTAGAACCATCAAAACTAACTTTTTTACCAACTAAAATTGTTGTACAAGCCATAAGGCACCTTCTTTCATTTTGTTCTATATGTATTATAAGCAATTTTATCTATAAATGCAATTATTAAGAAGAATTACTAAGAAGAGTATAATTATTCGTAATTGATTAAAAAATAGATGCAATTGTTTTTATTTTGTATATTTATAATTATTTGCTTGTATATTCTTTAGGTTTTGTGGTAGCATAAAGTCATTATACTTTTAGGAGGTATTTATGTTTGCAATTGTATCTGTAAAAAAAATCAGCTTAACAGAAGCGTTGATTCTTGTTTTCTTGGTATTGGCAATTTTGGGTTTCAGCATGATTTTTGTGTCTGGCATGGCACCACAAATTGCAATTCTATTGGCTATTATCACTTTGCTTCTGTATGGCTTGGCAAAAGGTGTAAGGTATGAAGATATGCAAAATAGTATGGCAAAGGCTGTGAATACAAGCATGGGGGCTATTTATTTGTTTTTCTTCATTGGCGTTTTAATTACTGCCTTAATGATGAGTGGAGCCATACCGACTTTAATGTATTACGGATTAAACATGATGTCTGCTAAAACCTTCTATTTTTCAAGCTTTGTTATTTGCTCTGTGATTGGCATTGCTATAGGCAGTAGTTTAACCACAGTTTCAACCTTAGGCGTTGCTTTAATGGGTATTTCTGCTGCATTTGGCGCAAACCCTGCTATTACTGCAGGTTCCGTTGTTTCCGGTGCGTTTTTAGGCGATAAAATGTCGCCCCTTTCAGATACCACGGGCATCGCGGCCAGTATAGTTGGTGTAGATTTGTTTGACCATATTAAAAATATGACCAAAACTACATTGCCGGCTTTTGTATTGGCAAGTATATTCTATATAGTGTTTTCTTTTGGTATTGATGTGCAACAAACATCACAACTACAAGCCTTTCAGCAAGATTTGCTTTCTACCGGTTTAGTGCATGGCTATTCTTTGATTCCTTTTGTTATGCTTGTTGCTGCTGCTTTTTTTAAAGTACCAGCCATTGTGTCTATGCTTTTTACAAGCATTGTAAGTGTTGGCCTTGCTTTTATACATAGTACATATGGCGTTGCTGAACTATGCGGTTTTTTCTTTGGTGGATTTTCTATGCCTAATTTACCCGATTCTGTTGCAAGCCTTATTGCACGAGGTGGCATTAATAGCATGTTTTTTACCATTACTATTGTTGTTTTAGCGCTTAGCTTAGGTGGACTTTTGTTTGCATTGGGAATTATTGGTACCATTTTAAATTGCGTTTCAGTTCATTTAAATACAGCGTTTAAAGCAACTTTGGCTGTTGCGCTTACCGGTGTTGGCATTAACTATGTGGTAGGGGAGCAATACCTTAGTATTTTGCTTACGGGTGAAACCTTTAAACCTGTATATGCTAAGCTTGGTTTACAATTCCAAAATTTATCTCGTGCTTTGGAGGATTCTGGTACTGTAATCAATCCTCTTGTACCTTGGAGTGTGTGTGGTAGCTTTATCGCAAGCACTTTAGGTATTTCTGTAATGCAATACTTGCCATACGCTGTTTTCTGCTATACCTGTGTTGCATTAACCATAGCGTCGGGGTTTACCGGCAAAGGTATTTCTAAAACAAAATAAAAAAATCTGTTGCATTTACTTTGCAACAGATTTTTAATTAAAAGTCAAAACTTCCAAATTTACCATTTTGCATATCAATGTTTGCTTGGTATATTTCTTCCATGGTGTTCATTACAAAGGGACCGTAGGCAACCACTGGTTCGTTTAAAGG
>JAEWXD010000050.1 GCA_023396045.1 Bacillota bacterium
GTTTGCCTCTGTTGGGCTTGTCTTCGTTTTAAAGAAAAGAGTTCAGAGATAATATACATTCAACCAAAGGAGTTGTCGCACTAACATTCGTTGGTGCACAGCTCCTTTTAATATACAAAAAGATATGGGTAGCAATGGGAAAGAGACTACATTGCCAAAAGCCGGGAAGTTTACAAAGCAGCTGTCACAAAGGCGATGAGCAGCGTTTTTGCAGCTGATGTAAAAATCGCTTTGATCACCACGGACTCTATTGACCAACACTGGGTAACCTTAAACGAAGGCGCACAAGCCAAAGCAAAAGAACTTGGTGTAGAAGCAGCTGTAAAAGCTTTAAATGGCGAATCTTTAGAAGGCGCAGTAGTAGATACTTGTGTTAGCGTATTTAAAAAATAATTGTTGTTAAACAAATTTTCCCCTGTATTCTTAGGAATATGGGGGATTTTTTTGTAACAATCAAAAATGAATTTGAAAAACATTCTCAAATTAGTTGACAAATCAGTTAGACAATGCTAATATGATAATGATTTTCAAATTTACAAGGAGAAGGAATATGTATAACACCAAGCAAAGGCAGGAATTATTACAATATTTGCAAAACAATGTTGGTGTGCAGTTAAGTTCCACCCAAATTTATCAATATTTTCAAGGCGAGGGCAAGAAACCCATAGGCTTAAGCACGATTTACCGGTATATTGATGCTTTGCTTAAAGAAGGCCACGTTCGAAAATATTATATAGAGGGGGATAACACTGCCTATTATGAATATGTTGACCCTGACGCTGGAACCATTAGTTTTCAGTGTGATAGCTGTGGTAAAATAGAACATATCCATTGTTCTGACTTTGGGCATACCAAAGAGCATATGCTGAAGGATCACGGTATTCTTGTAAATACGAAAAAAACAGTATTTTATGGCGAATGTTCTGCGTGTAATCGCAAACATGTATAAGGAGATGAACATATGAAAAAATACGTATTGAATTGTTTATGTTTTGCTTTGGTAGTGGGCTTATTACTCGGTGTTGCTCCGGTACAAGCAGAATCTGCTAAATTAAAAGTTGTTTCCACCATTTTTCCACAATATGATTTTGTGCGTCAAATTGCAGGCGATGCAGTAGAAAACACATTGCTATTGCGTGCAGGTAGCGACAGCCATTCTTATGAATTAAGCCCTGAAGATGTTAAAAACATTCAAAATGCAGATTTATTTATTTATGTAGGTGGGCCAGACGACCATAAGTTTGAAAGTTTACTGGAAAGCTTGGGTAAAGATGCTCCTAAAACTTTAAAATTAACAGACCATGTTAAAGTTCTTGAAGAAGAAATTAAGGAAGGCATGGAACACAACCATGACCACGGCCATGACCACGACCATCACCATGATTTTAAAAAAGAAGATATAGAAGAAAGAGAATTATCTGAATTTGCTGGCGAATATCGCAACTTGAGTGCGTATGTTTTGGCAGGGGATTTTGACGCCGTTGCTGAGCATAGAAAAGAAGACGGCGAAACAGCAGAAGAATATAAAAACGAATGCGTAAAATATTTTGGCACAGAAGTAGACTATATGAACGTTACAGCAGAAGGTATTTCTTATGTAAAAGATGGCAAGGTAGTTGCTTCAGCAAATTATAGTGCAGATGGTATTTTTATTGAAGAACCTGAAGAAGGCCATTTACATGCAATGTACCAATTCAAAAAAACAGCCGGAGATGACGCATTACCAACTTATGTATTGCTTGATGACCATCAAATCAAAGCCAATCAAGAACGTCCCGAAAACCCACACTTCCACTTTGCTTACAGCAACGAAAGTTATGCCGCTGCAGCCGCAAACGAAGTTAGTCCATTTATGGTAAAAGCCGGCTTAACAGCAGCAGACTTGGAAGCTATGTTTATTCGTGAAGAAGATCACGACCATGATGACCATGATGAAGAAGACCATGACCATGACCATGATGAAGAAGACCACGACCATGAAGATCATGACCATGATGACCATGATGAAGAAGACCACGACCATGAAGATCATGACCACCATGATCACGAACATGAAATGGATGAACATGTTTGGACAAGCCCTAAAAATGCACAAAAATTGGTAGACGTAATCGCCAATACTTTGGTAGAAATGGACCCGGCAAATGCAGAACTTTACAAAACCAACAGTGCAAGCTATAATAAAAAATTAGCAGAAGTAGACAAAGCGTTTGAAGAAGTTGTTAAGAATGGCAAAAAAGACATTTTGTTGTTTGGTGATAGATTCCCATTCCGTTATTTTGTAGAAGATTATGATTTGGATTACTATGCAGCCTTTACCGGTTGCTCTGCAGATACAGAAGTAAGCCCTAAAACCGTATCATTCCTAATTGAAAAAGCAAAAGAAAATAAAGTGCCTGCTATATTGAAAATAGAATTAACAGACTCACGTATTGCAGACACCATTGCCGAAGAAGTAGGTGCAAAAGTTCTTACCTTGAATTCTGGCCACAACTTAAATGCAGAAGATTTTGAAAAAGGCGTTAGTTTGGTAGATCTACTTTGGCAAAACGTAGAAGTACTTAAGGAAGCATTACAATAATGAGCATTATTGCGTTTGAAAACACAAGTTTCTCTTATGATGGCACTCGTGTTTTACAAAACATTAACTTTACGGTGCAGCAGGGCGATTACCTCTGCATCGTAGGCCCCAATGGGGCTGGTAAAACCACCTTACTCAAAGGTTTGCTTGGTTTAAAAAAGCCCAGCACGGGCAATGTTGTTTTTGGCGATGGTTTAAAAGCCAAAGAAATTGGTTATTTGCCTCAACAAACCCAAATACAAAAAGATTTCCCTGCCAGTGTGCTGGAGGTTATATATTCCGGTTGCTTAAATAAACTGGGGTATTTACCTTTTTATACGCGCAAGCACAAGCAGCTTGTTCAAAAAGCAGTAGAAACTTTGCATATAGAAAATCTTATACATAGTTCTTACCAAGAGCTGAGCGGTGGCCAACAACAGCGTGTGCGTTTAGCACGCGCTCTTTGTGCAAGTAGCAAAGTTTTGGTTTTAGACGAACCTGTGAACGGTTTAGACCCACAAATCAGCCAAGATTTATACAAAACCATAGAAGAAATTCATGCACAAGGTATGGCGATTGTAATGATCAGCCATGATGTGCACAATGCGGTGAAGTACGCCAATAAAATTCTCCATATAGGCAAACAAGTGTTTTTTGGTATCACAGAGGAATATGTGCAAAGCAGCATTGGCATGCGCTTTTTAGGGGAGGAAGAATAATGGCTTTTATAGAATTTTTAAAAGAAATGTTCAGCTATTCCTTTATGGTGCGTGCCTTTACCGTAGGCACTATTATAGCTTTATGCGCCAGTTTGCTTGGCGTAAGCCTTGTGTTAAAACGCTATTCTATGATAGGCAATGGCCTTTCCAGTGTGGGCTTTGGCGCAACCGGTATCGCTATTGCACTGGGTTTAGCCCCCTTTACCGTGGCTTTGCCCGTGGTTATTCTGGCTGCCTTTTTATTATTGCAGGTAAACGAAAACGCCAAAATCAAAGGTGATTCCGCCATTGCGCTGATTAGTACCTTTGCTATGGCTTTGGGCGTAATGGCAATATATTTAAAAAAAGGGATGAATACCGATATTTGCAACTATTTGTTTGGCACCATTCTTGGCATCAGGCAACAAGAAGTAAATATCAGCTATGTGCTCTGTGGCGTGGTTATTAGCCTTTTTGTGTTGTTTTATAACCGCATTTTTGCCGTTACCTTTGATGAGGATTTTGCGCAAGCCACGGGCTCAGGTACAAGTATTTATAAGGCTTTGATTTCCTTATGTACTGCTTTGATTGTAGTGGTGGGTATGCAAATGATGGGTGCTTTGCTTATTACCAGTTTAATTGTGTTCCCTGCTATTACAGCTATGCGTGTGTTTAAAAGTTTTAAAAAAGTAATCATTGCCTCTGCTGTTATTTCGGTGCTGTGCTTTTGGATAGGCATGTTGCTCTCTTACCATTTTAATGTGCCAACCGGTGCGTGTATCGTTTTTGTAAATGGCATTGCATTGGCATTGTTTCAATGTATCCGTTTAGGAGGTAGGCGTGAAAAATAAAATCGTGGCATTATTTGTGCTTTGCATGCTTTGTGTCGGCATGGCTTCTGCTCAGTTTTCTGAAGAAATTAATAAAAAATGGGAAGAAAGAGGCATCAATCCGCAAGAGGTGTTGGATATTCGTGAAAAAATGTTCCTTACCCAAATTTATGATATTTACTTTAATTACGAAGAGTATAAACAAAAACCTATTGCTTTAGAAGGTATGTTTGATAAAGTAGGCAATATAGTTGGTGTGGAGGATAATCGTAACATGGTATACCGTCGCTCCCCGGGTTGTTGTGGCAATGATGGTTTTGATGGCTTTGTAATCAATTATAATGGTGAATTACCAAAAGAAAACGACTGGGTAAAAGTATATGGTATTGTTTGCATGGGGTCAGAAACAGACCCCATTCAAGGCATATATCTTGATGTTGTAGGTATAGAAGTATTGCCAACCCGTGGCGAAGAATTTGTAGCCCAATAATTTTTAAAGCTTGCATTTTAAGCAAGCTTTATTTAATTGCGTAATTTTTTACGCAAAACATTGTTAATTTTTTGTGTTTTCATCCACCGAATTTTGAAGTTGAGAAATACTATGCAATATAGCATTTAGAAAATCAGGTTTGCAAAAAATATTGGGGCATAACTCATAAAAAGCAAAAGTGTAGTATTTAGTTTTGCTGTTTGGGTATCAACAAGCATAGCAATTTTGAGCTTTCGTTGCGTATTTTTTGCATAATCATAGAAGTTGCTGATTAAAAAATATAAAAAGTGAACATTTTCTATTTTGTGCGGGCTTAATTGTAAGAGGAGAAACTTGGCTAATAATATAGCCTATTATTATTTTTTTTATGTAAACTTAGTAATTTATCATTGTATATAATAATTAACTGTGCTATACTAATAACAATGTATACCTGTGCATTTTGCTAAGGGAACAGAAACATTAGGTTCGAAAATGTACATACATAAAACGAATTGCTTGTGTAAGAAAGGAAGTTGTACAATGTTAAGAATTACAGATGTAAAAGCAAGACAAATTATCGACTCTCGTGGTAATCCAACCGTAGAAGCTGAAGTGTTTTTAGAAGGCGGCTTTATGGGCCGTGGTGCTTCTCCAAGTGGTGCATCTACCGGTGAATTTGAAGCTTTAGAATTGCGTGATGGCGATAAAAGCAAATTCGGCGGCAAAGGTGTTAGCCGCGCTGTAGAAAACGTAAATACAAAAATTAGAGAAGCTGTTGTTGGCTTAAATGCAGAAAACATTTATGAAGTAGATGCTGCTATGATCAAAGCAGACGGCACAAAAGATAAATCCAACTTTGGTGCAAACGCCATTTTGGCAGTTTCTATTGCTACTTGCAATGCTGCAGCAAACGCATTGGGCTTACCACTTTACCGTTACTTAGGCGGTGTTAATGCGAACGTATTACCGGTACCTATGATGAACATCTTAAATGGTGGTGCACACGCAAGCAACTCTGTAGACTCTCAAGAGTTTATGATTATGCCGGTTGGTGCTCCCAGCTTCTCTGAAGGCTTAAGATGGTGCACAGAAGTATTCCATAAATTGGCTGCATTATTAAAATCCAAAGGTTTGGCTGCCAGCGTTGGCGACGAAGGTGGTTTTGCTCCAGACATGAAAGACGATAGCGAGGCTATTGAATTCATTCTACAAGCAGCCCGTGATGCCGGCTTTGAACCGGGTAGAGATATCGTAATCGCTATGGACCCGGCAAGCTCTGAATGGAAAGGTGCTAAAAAAGGTCTCTACCATCAACCAAAGAGTGGCAGAGAATTCACTTCTGCACAATTGGTTCAACATTGGAAAGATCTTTGTGATAAATACCCAATCGTTTCTATCGAAGATGGTTTAGATGAAGAGGACTGGGAAGGTTGGCAATTGCTTCGCCAAGAATTGGGCGGCAGAGTACAATTGGTTGGGGACGACCTCTATGTAACCAACACCGAACGTTTGGCCAAAGGTATTGAAGTAAAAGCCGCTAACTCTATCTTAATTAAATTAAACCAAATCGGTTCCGTTTCCGAAACTTTAGAAGCTATTAAAATGGCTCATAAAGCTGGTATGACTGCTGTTGTATCCCACAGAAGTGGCGAAACAGAAGATACCACCATTGCAGATTTAGCTGTAGCTATCAACGCTGGCCAAATTAAAACAGGTGCTCCAAGCCGTTCCGAACGTGTAGCAAAATACAACCGTTTGCTCCGCATTGAAGAACAATTGGGTGCTGCTGCACAATATCGTGGCCACAAAGCTTTTAATACAAACAAATAATTATTGGAGAATATATGAACACCCTAAATTATATCAAGGCTCTCGCTGATATCAACCGTTTGAAAATATTGCAATTGTTGCAACAAAAACAATATGCTGTAGGCGAATTGGCACGTATCTTAGATATTTCTGATTCTGCTGTAAGCCAACACTTAAAAATATTAAAGAGTGCTGGCGTAGTACGCATCTTAAATAAACAAGGTCACTTTGTTTACTATAGTATTAACAACGAAGTAATCAAAAACTTAGGTGCGCAACTCAAAAAATTTGGTACCTATCCTAAAAAGTTTACCTTAGTAGACGACGATTATAACGGTTAATGTCTAAAAAAAGCACGGAAAATTCCGTGCTTTTTTAGTGCAAATAAAAAGGCAGGTGTTCTGCCCTTTATGTTTACTTCAGTTCTACCACTTGGTAGCCTGCAGCTTCTACAGCTTGTGTAAGTGTTGCATTGTCTACTTCACCTGCCAGTGTAATGTTTGCTTGTTTTGTGTTTAAATCTACATTGGCACTTTCTACTTGCGGTAAAGCTTCCAAAGCTTCTTTTACGTGTTTTACACAGTGCTGGCACATCATGCCTTCAATTTTCATTTGTTTGTTCATTGTGTTCTCCTTTGTTTCTTTATGTGTTTCTACGCTATGGGCAGTCTTTTGTGCACTTATATCATCTGCCACATTGAGTTTTGTAGGCTTAAAAAAGCGTAAACGCAAGGCATTGCTTACTACAAATATACTACTAAAGCTCATTGCAAAAGAGGCAATCATGGGGTTTAGTTTAATACCAAAGCTGTTAAATAATAAGCCGGCTGCAACAGGTATACAAATAATATTATAGAAAAATGCCCAAAATAAGTTTTGCTTAATGTTGCGCAAGGTAGCATGGCTTAGTTCTATGGCTTGCACGATGTCCAACAAAGAATTTTTCATCAGTATTACATCGGCAGATTCTATGGCAATATCTGTACCTGCCCCAATAGCAAGGCCTATATCGGCACGTGCCAAGCTTGGTGCATCGTTAATACCATCGCCAACCATCATCACTTTTTTGCCTTGCTGTTGTAATAAGCGCACTTGGCTTTCTTTGTCTTGTGGCAGTACATCGGCAACAAAGTTTTTAATGCCAACAGCGTCTGCAATGGCTTGGGCTGTTTTTTGGCTATCGCCGGTAATCATCATTACTTCAAGTCCCATGGCTTGCAATTGTGCAATGGCTGTTTTACTGCTCGGTTTCAACATGTCGCTAATGGCAAGTATACCCAGCAAGCCTTTTTCGTCTGCAAAATAGAGTGCTGTTTTGCCCTGCGCTGCAAAGTTTTCTGCAATGCTGGTATCCGGTATGGTAATGCCATGGTTTTCTATTAGTTTTGCATTGCCGGCATAGTAGGTAATACCATCAATGCTGCCGGTAAGCCCACCGCCTGCCACTTGTGTAAAGTTTTCTACAGTGTAGTGGTCTTTGCTGTTGTATTTTTCAAGCACGGCCTGCGCCAACGGATGTTCAGAATAACGCTCTAAGCTGGCGGCGATTTTGAGCAGTTTGTTTTCATCTATATAGCTTACAATGTCGCTTACGCTGGGCTTTCCTTGGGTTATGGTGCCGGTTTTGTCAAGCAGTATAGTATCACATGTGTGTGCGTTTTCAAGGCTTTCCGCATTTTTAAACAATATGCCATGGCTTGCGCTTCTGCCGGTACCTACCATAATGGAGGTGGGGGTGGCAAGGCCTAAAGCACAGGGGCAAGAAATTACCAGTATAGAAATCGCAATTCCCAAGGAGAATTCAAAACCTTTACCAAGTAGCATCCATACAATAAAGCTGAGTAGAGAAATGCCCATTACTACCGGTACAAATATACCGCTCACCTTATCTGCCAATTTGGCAATGGGGGCTTTGGAGCTGGTGGCTTCATCTACCAACTGAATAATCATGGCAAGGGCTGTTTCTTCGCCTACTTTTTCAGCACGCATTTCAAAATAACCACTCTTGTTAATGGTAGCGCCAATTACTTTGCTGCCTTCTGTTTTTTCTACAGGTAAGCTTTCGCCGGTAATAGCGCTTTCATCTACAAAACCGTTGCCGGAAATCACTACACCATCCACGGCGATGGATTCACCGGCTTTTACAACCAAAATATCGCCTTTTTGCACATCTTCAATGGGTACAACTACAATGTTGCCATTTTGCAAACGGTTCGCTGTTTTAGGGCTTAAGTCCATCAACTTATTGATGGCTTCAGATGTTTTACCTTTGGCACGGGCTTCCATAAACTTCCCAAGTGTAATGAGGGTAAGTATCATGCCTGCACCTTCAAAATAAATTTCGTGCGCATAACGATGCACTAAATCCATATTTTGTGTTGCTTGACCTATGGCAATGTTGTACATGGCATAAATACCATATACAATGGCAGCACTTGCACCTACGGCAATTAGAGAGTCCATATTGGGGCTTCTGCGCCATAGGTTTTTAAAACCATTGCTAAAGTAAGAAAAGTTCATAAAAACAATGGGTATTAAAAGCAAAAACTGCGTAAGCACAAACACCATGGAATTTTGCATACCTTTTAAAAAGTCAGGTACTGGCCATAGCGCCATACCTTCCATAGCACCCATGGCAATATAGAAGAGGGGTATGCCAAAACATAAAGACACAATGA
Organism: Bacillota bacterium; assembly: GCA_023396045.1. Lineage (GTDB taxonomy): Bacteria > Bacillota > Clostridia > Christensenellales > Aristaeellaceae > JAAZPT01. The sequence continues at coordinate 9,048 of JAEWXD010000050.1, forward strand.
GCCTTGTTTTTAGGCTTTGTGTGCTATCTTGATGGCTTTTGGTTTTATTTTGTTTTGCGGGCTCGTTTGTACTGCTGGCACCATAGCCTGCATCTTGCACAGCTTGCACAATATCATTGCTCTGTGTTTGGGCAGGGTCAAATTCCACCACCATAGAATTTTTTAATAAGTTCACACTTACATTCTCTATACCGGGCAATTTTTGTGTGGCTTTTTCTACACGGGTTGCACAGGCAGCGCAAGTCATACCACTTATTTCAAATTTGCGTTTCATAACTACTCCTTAAAGTTAGTATATATATACTATACACCAAATATAAAAACATTAAACACGTTATAGTTATAGTGTATTGACAGTATTTTATATATTCGCTACTCTATAAGTGTTAAAGGAGTGTAGGTCATGTTAAAAAAATTTGTAAGCTGTATCTTGTTCTCTGTTTTGCTTTTTGCTTTACCAATAGCAAGGGCGAGTGAATTTACGCATTTGCTTTATGCGCAACAAAATACAGAAATTGCCAATGCATGGGCTACCCTTGCAAACGCTATGGGGCAAAGCCAAACGGAGTTTATGTTGCAAACAGAGCAAACCTTGCATAGCCATTTTGCCAAATTGCATGTGCAGGAAGAGTGTTTAGAGCTTTTGGATGCACTGGGGAAACCCATAGAAAATGGTAATTTTACAAAAAATAGCAGTGCAACTGAAATGTGGCAGGAAACAGTATTGCGATGGGATATATATACTAATAACATAGACAACGCACCTATCTCTGTTATCAAGCTGTATCGTTTTGAAGAACCCTATATTTTGTTGCAATATACGATGTTGAATGAAAGTCAAAAAGAACAGGTGTTTGCAGCCTTATTTGTAAAAAATACAGAAAACCAGCCACAGCTTAGTGCCGCACTTTTGCAAGGGGAGCATTTTGCTCACTTCTTACAGTATGTACAAAGCCTTCAAAACAATACAGCTGTCAGCCCGGAACAACCAACCACAGCAGACTGACCGTGTGATTAAACTTCGGTGAAGTGATAAGTAAAACCAAGGCTGCTTTTTTATGTGGTAAGCCATATTTTAACAGGTGTATGAATGCAGTATATTTAAGTAAAAACAAAACCATATCATAGGGCTTATAGTGGTGCATGTTGCTTGCTACCTATTGGATTTACTTGCAATTGTGTGCTTTTTACTATACAATAGAATGGTATATTCACATTTGGTTAAGGGTAAACATGCAAAGCAACGGTGATTTTTCTGCATTACGAATTGCAGATTTTCAAAATGTACATAGAGCACAAGATGCTTTTATAGATGCCTTTTTACAGGGCCATTACAGCCATGCTTACCTTATCAGTGGTGAAAAAGGTTGTGGTAAATTACAATTGTGCCATTTGCTTGCAGCGCATTTATTGCAAAATAATTTGGTGGATTTACTTTGTATCAATACACAAACTGTAAACGATGCACTTGGTACCAAGGCGCAAAGTTCCATTGGTGTGGCTGCAATACGGCAAATGGTAGTGCCTTTTGTAAGTACCTTTTCCATGTTTCAAAAACCACGTGTGGTAATTATTGAACAAGGGGAATTGCTTACCGAACAAGCACAAAATGCACTTTTAAAGCCCATTGAAGAACCTCAAAGTGAAGTTGTTTTTTTTATTCTTACGCAGGATAGCAGTAAGATTATTACAACTATAAAATCAAGATGTCAAAAAGTATATATTCATAAATGGGATATTGCACGCGTAGAAGCCTATTTGCAACGCATAGGTGTAGACGCTGTAAAAAGCAATCAAATGGCTGCCCTAAGCTATGGCCTTGTGGAAGAGGCTGTATCGCTTTGCAGCGATAACGACAAAGCAAGCCAATTGGCACACATTTTACATAGCCTTTGCAATGTAAAAACCCAGCTGGATGCTGTTGTGTTTGCAAGTCAAAACGCCAAAATAGATGCGCTTTTACAAGACGAAATCTTAGATAGATACGAGCATACAATCTCCCTTGCCATACAAAAGGCAAGTGGTCAGTTTGTTGCCCAACCTTTGCCCATTCATTGGGAGGAAGATTGTCAGTATAAAATATCTTCCTTTATTGTAATGCAAGGGGCTGTTGCCATGGCAAGGCAAATGAAGAATAATCAAATCAATTGGCAAGCTTGCTTAGATTATATGCTTGCCAATATCGTGGAGGAAATGAAAAGATGGCATTAATTGTAGGAGTACGCATTAAAAACTCCGGTAAATTATTTTACTTTAGCCCCGAAGAAGTTTGGCCAAAACGTGGGGATAGAGTTGTTGTAGAAACATCACGCGGTATCGTGATGGGGGATGTTATCATCGGTTTAAAGAAAATAGAAGATGAGATGCTCACCATACCCCTAAAGCCTGTGTTGCGTATTGCTACCAAAGAAGATATTGCACACCAGGAAGAGCTGGACGCTTTTGCAACCGAGGCTTTCAGAGCCTGTAAAGAAAAAATTATAGAGCATAATTTAGATATGAAATTGGTACGCGTAGAACCTATGTTTGATAATTCTAAAATTATGTTTTATTTTACTGCCAACCAAAGAATTGATTTTAGAGATTTGGTAAAGGATTTGGCTGCCGTATTTAAAACCCGTATAGAACTAAGGCAAATTGGTGTGCGTGATGAAGCAAAAATTATAGGTACATTGGGTGTTTGTGGCAGAAAAATTTGCTGTGCAAGCTGGCTCGGCGATTTTCAACCGGTTTCTATTAAAATGGCAAAAGAACAAAGCCTTTCTTTAAACCCAACCAAAATTTCCGGTGCTTGTGGTAGGCTTATGTGTTGCTTAAAATATGAGCAAGATTTTTATGAACAAATGCATAAGCTTATGCCTAAAGTTGGTAAAACCATTGATACTCCTGACGGCAGCGGTGTGGTTACAGATGTCAATGTTATTCGTGAAACCTTAACCGTGCGTATAGAAAAAGAAGATGAAGCCGTTGTAAAATCTTATACAATGGACCAGGTGAATAACCCGGAAAAATACAAAGCAGAAAAAGAACAAAAGAGCATCAGTGAATTTGAACAATTTATTATGCGCTCTAAGGAAGCGGCCAAAGAAGAGGCGCCAGCCAATATGCCGGAAAACAATAAACAGGCTCGCATAAAGGCAGACAAAGAACAAACTCGTAATAATCCAAGAGCCAAAGGTACAAATGCACCTAAGCAAAACAACGAAAATGCGCAAACACGCCCGGCAAAAGTTGCTTCCCATGCCCCGCAGGTCCCCAATGCACTTCAAGCACCGCGCAAAAAGCACCGCGTAAAAGCTGCTTTGCCTGCACAGGCTAAAAATGTAAGTGCAACACAAGATGCACCTAAGCAACAACCAAAAGTAAATAGACATGTAGAGCATATTGCCCCAAAAACTTTGGCAAGTATTCGTCGTTCAATGAATGTGCCTGAGGGAATAGATGCACCAATGCCTTTGCCTATTCCTAAGGAGAATGTAAAAAAACATTTTCATCCCAATAAAAAAAGAAGATCTAACCGTTCTACCAAAGAGAATGAATAAACTATTACCGCTACTTTTGATAGCGGTTTTATCGCATTTAGGAGTTTTGTATGAAAAGTATTACGGCAAGTGCCATGCAAAATATGGAAAAAGAATTTATGAAGGCAACCGGTTACCCTAGTATTTTACTTATGGAGCATGCTGCCCAAGCTTGTGTAGCAGAAATAAAAGTTTTTTTGCAAAAAGACAAAGTATGCCTTGTGCTATGTGGTGCAGGCAATAACGGTGGCGATGGCTATGCCATAGCACGCTTGTTGTTGCAAGAAGGCTACGCTTGCTGTATATATCAAACTGCGCCGCCAAAAACCGAAGATGCCATTTTGATGTGTGGATTGGTGCAAAGTCTATACCATGTGCAAGTAGAGGATATTTCCGCGCTTTCTTTTGCCAATGCCGCTTGTATAGTGGATGCTGTTTTTGGCACAGGCTTTCATGGCAGTGCGCCAGCGCATTTGCAAAGCTTATTTGCCAAAATCAATCAAAGTAATATTCCGGTGCTTTCGGTAGATATCCCCAGCGGCTTAACACCACAAGGAAATGCCGAGGGGGAAGTGATACAAGCACAAAAAACCATTTGCTTTCATAAAATCAAAAATGCTTCGTTTTTGGGGCAAGCCCCACAATATACGGGTGAAGTGATCTGTAAGGATATCGGTATACCACAAAGCTTTGATACACAAGATGGTGTTGTGCTTGTAAATAAAGCCTTTGCCTTGGAGCGTTTACAAGTAAACCCCATTGCACACAAGGGTGATATGGGTAAGGTGCTCTTAGTAGCGGGTTCAGAAAATATGGCGGGTGCTGGCTTGCTCACAGCCAAAGGTGCAAGAGCAGGTGGAGCAGGGCTTATTACCTTAGCATCCAATATGCATTGTGTTGGCCTTTTGCAACAAACAGAACCCAGTTGTATGGGTTTTGTAATAGAAATAGAGGCGCAAAAACAAGCGCTTTTAGAAAGCTTGCCAAAATATGATGCGGTACTCATTGGCCCAGGCCTTGTAAAAACAGAGGAAGAAAAGCAATGGGTACTTACACTTGTACATCAAATAAAGCAAAATAATATTCCTTGTGTGTTAGATGCGCAAGCCCTGCGCTTTTTGGCAGAAGAAGAAATTGTTTTGCAAAATAATTTCTGCATTACACCACACCCGGCGGAAGCAGCCACCTTGCTGCAATGTTCCGTAAATGCTGTGCTTGCTGATACTATGGAGGCTTGCCGTAAGCTTCATGAAAAATACCAATGCCATGTGGTGCTCAAAGGTGCGCGCAGTTTAAGTTTTGATGGTAGTACTTTTTATAGCCATCTCTGTGGTAGCCCCGTACTTGCCAAAGGGGGCAGTGGCGATATTTTAGGCGGATTACTGGTAGCCTTGCTTGCCAAACAAAAACAAAGTTCTATTTTTATAGAACGCATCGCCTTGGGCAACTACTTGCTTGCCATGGCAAGTGAGGCTGTAGCGCAAGCAAAAGGAGTGTTTGCAAGTAACGCGCAAGATGCCGCAGCGCATATAGCACATTGCTTAGCCGGCATAGATGTGCTACAATAAATTGTATATTGTTGAGAGGCGCTCATGAAAAAAAGACTGAACAAGAAAATTATCATTTTTATTGTAATATTGGCTTTGCTGGTTTTGGCAGGCCTCGCATTTTTGCTGCAAAGCTGGTTTCGCCCGGAAGCTTATAAAGCAGATTTCAGAAAAATCAATACGCCCATTCATAGTGAATATAAGGCCTTTGGAGATAAAATTTTGTACGCAAACAATGGCATTATTTACTGTGTAAGTGATACCGGCGCAACCCGTTGGAGTTATGATGTTGGAGAAAACCCGGGTTTTCATTGTGATGACAACAATGTAATTATTTGGCGAGGCAGTAACCTGTATGTTTTAGATAGCAATGGCAACCCAAAGTATAGCGATAATATGGGGCAAGAAATTTTATTTGCACGTATTTCCAGCCAGTATTTTGGTGTTGTTCTTGGAGATGAACGCCAAAGTAGAGTGCTTGTCTGTGATTTAAATGGCACCCCTATAGATGATATTAACGACGCTTTTATGAATACCTTGGTGTTGGATTTTGGTTTTTTTGGCAAAAGCGAAGAATTCTTGTGGACAATGAAATTGGATACTGACTCCACCGCTGCCAATACTGTACTTAATACTTTTGAAGTAGGCAAAATGAATACGGGTGAAGTATCTCTTGGAAATTATATTGCTTATGCTGTATTTTATGATAACGATGTAATGAATGTTCTCAATACCCGAAGGCTTTCGTTTTATGATTATCGCCTATCCAAACAGGTAAAACCGGAAGTGTTGGTATATGGCTGGGAGCTTTTGGATAAACAGCTTTACGCCGGCCAAAACGGTTATATGTTGTTTAAACAAAGTGATGGTGATTTAGACCTTGGCACCATCAATCAATTGCGTTTGGTTTCAGGCAATATAGATAAACGTTATACCTTGCCCACCGGGGCAGTTGCAGCCTTTGTAAGTAATAAATATTTGTATGCAATCGCACCCAATACCATCTATAAGGCAGCCTTACAGGATAGTAGTTTTAGTTCCTACCCCTTGGATATTCCGGCTGGGGTAAGCAGCCTTGTTGCTAAACTTAACAATGGCAAAGTGGCGCTTAGTGATGGTAGCGATGTATATGTATTGCGGTTGCCGTAGGAGTAGTATGAATTATATAGATTATTTTATTTTGGGTGTCATAGGCATTAGTGTGTTGTATGGTATTTATCGTGGCTTTGTGCAAACGGTACTTAGTTTAGGTAGCGCTTTGTTTTCTGTTTTTGGATCTATTATGATATTTCCTAAACTTGCAGATTGGTTGGCAAAGCAAGGCGTTGTAAGAGAGGCGCTTGGATATGTTTTTCATAGCAGTTTGTTAAAAAACGTAAGTGCTGCAACCCAAAGTATGCAAGACATTGCCTTGGGCAGTATTGAAAGTATCATGGATGGCTTACGGTTGCCAAGTGGATTTAGTGGCACTATGCGTGCCAGCATTACACAGGCCATACAAAGCCGTAGTGGTGAAGCCTTAGGGGATTTTGTGAGCCGTGGCATTGCACATCTGGCTTTACAAATACTCTGCTTTATTGTATGTTATTTTGCACTTTACTTTGCTATCTCCCTCGTTTTGAATATAGTGCGCGGCATATTTAAGTTCCCTGCACTGAAATATATGGATTGGTTGGCAGGTGCGCTGATGGGCTTTATGCGTGGTGTGCTGTTTGTAGTTGTTATTTTTACACTTTTACCCTTGGTGCAAACCGTTTTGCCTATGCCGGAATTGAATTTGTGGTTACAGCAAAGTCAGTTTGCAAGCTTTTTTCAAGGGGATGCATTGCTTTTACAAATTTTCAAACGAAATATTTTTTAAAACAAAAAAACAGGCGCAAGCCTGTTTTTTCTATTCACCTTTGATGCACATAATAATGCCACATGCTACTATTAAGCCGCCGCCATATACCATTTGCATACTAAATACTTCGTAGTGTAAAAATACAGAAAGCAAGGTTGCAAATACACTTTCATTTGCCATAATAATACCGGCTGTTTCTGCGCCTATATATTTTTGCCCGAGTGTCTGTAAAAAATAACAAACGGTGGTAGAAAATAATGTTAAATATATAATGCCATAGCTGCCCGTGCGCATTTGCTCCATTGTTGGATAGTTTTTACTGAACAATAAAAATAATAGAGAAAGCACACCTGCTGTGCCCAGTTGCATAATGCTTAGGCTTAGGGCATCGTCTTCTTTACAGAATACGGCAATATAGCCTACGTGTATGGCAAAGCCTATGGCACAAAGCAATACCAATATAGAACCGATGGGAAAGCTGAAACCGCCTTCCGTATAGTTTAATATAAACATACCTACCATAGTAAAAAGTGTTACAAATATAACCAATGCACTTGGCTTTTTGTTTTTGGTTAACCATATAAAAAATGGAACAAATACCACATAGCCTGAGGTGATAAATGCCACTGTACTGATAGGGGTGCTCAGCTGCCCTAAAGTTTGTGTAAAAAAGGCGGTGAATAATACAGCACCGGCAATTAAGCCGTGTTTTATTAAAGTTTTGTTAAACTTGGGTTTTTGAAATAGAAATCCAATGCAAAGCAGGGCAGATCCAATTAAGAAGCGTATGCTGAGCATGGCCTCTACCGGAATCTGGGCATCAATTACATATTGTGTTGCCAAAAAGCCGTTGCTCCACAATAGGGTTGTAATACATAGGGCAATAAGCCCTATGTGCTTTTGGGATGTGTTTTGTTTCATAAAAGTGCAATCACCATATAGAAAGCCTAAGGTGTTCCTTAGGCTTGCGTTTTATTAGAGTAGTACAATACCGTTGCCGGCACCGATTCTATCTGCACCTGCATTTAACATGGCTTGTGCATCTTCTGCTGTGCGTATTCCACCGCTTGCTTTTACTTTGCAAGCTGTACCTACTGTTTTACGCATAAGGGCAATATCTTCTGTGGTTGCACCACCGGTAGAAAAACCGGTAGAGGTTTTTACAAATGCTGCACCAGCTTCTACAGATAGCTTACAAGCGCGAATTTTTTCTTCTTCGTTTAAAAGGCAAGTTTCAATAATTACTTTTACAGTGGCAGGTTTGCTGGCTTCTACAACAGCTTTGATATCTTCTAAAACAAAGGCATCATTTTGCTCTTTTAATGCACCAATATTGATTACCATATCAATTTCATTTGCACCGTCTTCAACTGCAACTTTTGCTTCATAGGCTTTGACTTTTGTGCTCATAGCACCTAAGGGAAAGCCTACTACGCAACAAGTCATAACGTCGCTGCCTGCCAATTCTTTGGTAACAAGCGCGGCATGGCATGAATTTACACAAACAGATGCAAAGCCGTGTTCGCGTGCTTCTGCACAATATTTTTTAATGCTTTCGGTGCTGGCATCAGCTTTTAGCATGGTGTGGTCTATTTTTTTTGCAATACTCATAATTGCCTCCTTTGATGTGTTTTTCCTATCATAACATAAAAAATGCGGGCAATCAATCGTCCGCATTTTTTAATTGTATACCGCTCATATGCCATTTTTCATTTTCCAAATAAAAATCTGCAAAACTACCCGGCTTTATAAAGGGCAATACTGTAGTATGAAGGTTAGTATAATCTCTTGCAAAGGTGTTTACAATATCTCCGCGGTTTAAATAGCGTACCGGCATAAAAAAGCGCGGTTTGGTTCTACTGATGTATTGCACGGCACCTGCTTCATAATGCAGGCCTTGGCGCACATCCAAGGGAAATATAGCCAATGTAATGTCGTTTTTGGGAAGCTGACTTAGTATGTTTTCAAAACTGATTTGTGCATTGTTTATTTCATCTAAATTGCTTATTTCCATCCAATGCCAAAGGTTAAATGTACCTGCATTGAATATATTCAGGTTATCTATGCTAAGTGAAAAACAAATACCTTTGTCTGTGGATTCGTGCGCTTGCACTACCACGCCTTCGCAAAGCACATGGTATTGCTGGGGTTTTAAGGCAATGCATTGGGTATGTAAGCTTGCATCTGCACTGCAAATATATTGCACATTGGCATGCTTTTGCCAAGTGTAGATAATGGGGTCTAATATATCACTTCTATCGTTACAAACAAAAACAAACACATTTTGGTAGTTTGTAAAGTCTGCATCTTGTATGCTTGCTTGTGTAGGGAGGGTTTCTTCTTCGCCTTGCCAATAATTAAAAATATACAAATTATTGTTACAAGCAATACTTACGCCTGCATTATAGTGATAATGCACACGAAAGCGATCAACCACAGTATCACATCCTTTCTATAGTAGTACTATAACATAAATTACCACTATATGTCAATATATTATTAAATTATTACATATTATTCCCACTTTTAAACACAAAAATACAACTATTTTAATATATTTTGCTATATGGCACCACTTATTGATAAATATCTGTTTTTGATAAATTTAGCTCATAAAGAAAATTAGGAAAATACAATTTTTACCACTTTAATATAAAAAATTCGGATTTTTGGAAATATTTTACCACTTATATTATATTTATTGCTGTTTTTATAAATTATTACAGTAAAATATGCATTTTTTTATTTAAAAATGGGAAATACAACCACTTTGTTATATATAAGCCGCTTTGGTATCCGTGCCCACTCACTGGATAGTGTTTTTAAATGCACAAAAAGAAAACCACCCATTTGGGTGGCTGAAATTACGGAATGACAAGGTCAGACATCTTTACAATATATACATCATCTTTTAACTGCACATAGCCATAATCAGGGTATCTGGGTTGCGCCGCAAGGCTTGTGTCATTTGGATCAAAATCCATTTGGATAAAGTTTTCGTTAGGGAAAGCCAAACGAAATGCAGTTAAGATCGAATCTGTATAACTAAAACCTGTATTTAAGGCAGAGCCTACCAACTCTCTGCTCCATACAAAGCCTTCGCTGATTTCACGGCTCAGCTGAAAGCCGTAAAACGCAATCTTTTTATCGCTTGTATAATTTTCGTCCATATGAATGGTGTTGATGATATCTGCCATTACTAAGTTTTGGTTGCGGTATATAATTGCTTTTTTTACATAGGCTTCATTCGCCCCATAAATATTGCTTACAAACATGCTTACCACTAAAAAATATGCAATACATTTGCTTAGTTTATGCTTGTTTTGTAACAAAAGGTAGAATAGCAGTACGCTTACCATTACAAAAGAATATTTTACCAAAGCATAGTTTGTTTGTGCCAAACTCATAATATACGCCAAGTTCATAGCAATGGGTAAAATAGCAAGCAAGGCCAATGCAAGCAATAAGAATGGAAGGCCTTTATTTTTGCTTTTATAAAGTACAGTTACTATTCCTGCAGTATTTGCAAGTAAAATTGCAAATTTTAAATAGTATCTTCGGGTGATATAACTTTTGCTTATGCTATTGCTTATATCTACAAAACTGGCGGGGATAATTTTGATCATTTGGGTTAAGCTGTTACTGCCAACAGTATCCATACCTAAATAATTTGTTTTTTGTTCTTTAAACAAGTAGAGCAAAAGTTCCCATAGTAACATATAAGCAGCCATTGCGAGTACTAATAAAAAGGCATAGCCTAAGCCTTTTTTTATGATTTGTAGTGTTGCCTTTTTACCTTGTATACATTCCAAGAGTATATCGCTGATATAAAGCACTATAGAAATTGCAAAAAATGCTTGGTAAGTAGCAATGGCACATACAATGCAAATAAAGGCTGGCAAAAACCCATATTTGTATCGTTTTGTGATATAGGGGGCGGCTACTGCCAAACAGATACCTACTACATTTTTTACCACATCATGCCCATAAATATTAAAGGCAATAATCACCGGGTTTGCAATAACTAATATCGCTACACCCAAAACTTGCCACTTGTTATTTAATTCAAAAAATTTACATAAAAGCCATGTAGTGATAGATAGAAAAAACAATTCAAATAAGCCTGCTAAATAGGGCAATTGCATATAGTACATGAATAGACCGTTAATCATAGCTCCAAAGTATCTGCCGTTGTAGATACCGTTACTGTTGTAATATAGGGTGTTGGAGTCATGCCCCATCATGAGGTTTGTATAAGCAAAACCATGTGCCATAAGGCCTACAATACAGGTAAATATAAAAGCGTATTGCAGTAATTTTTTATTTTTTTCAAATGTAGCATTTAAATTTTCTAATTTCATTTTTTGCCTCTGTATGTTGTATATATACTTAGTATTGCACCAATCAGCATTATAATCATACCAACCGTGTGCAAGCCTTGTGTATTTGTTGCAATAGCATATATAGAAATCGCCATACCTATCAGTGCATATAATATGCTACGCATGTATTTTTGCATAGTAACCTCCTTATAGCCAATTTCATATTATATATGATTTTCAGTATTTTTTAAAGTTGTAACAGGCAATAAAAAACTGCCCTTGTGGGCAGTGTGGGCTATTAAAATTGTAATTTAATAACGGCTTTTTTAATACCTTTGGGTTGTGTAACACAGTGCCCGGGGGCGTGTGCTTCGTTAGGGAAATAAATTACAAAATCACTCTCTTGCAATACTATTTTTTCTAAGTAAGCATTGTTTTTATCTGCATAGAAAGCAATATCCGGTACATAGTCCTTGGTGCATTCCAAAGCTTCTACTTTGTGGTAGTATTGCGCTTCCTCACCTTGTAAAACCAATTGCAAATCTGCATACACATGGTGGGTTTCATACAGTATTTCATCGGTTTGATTGGTGGTGTATTCTTGAAGCATGATATAGCATTCTGGGCTGATATCATACTTACCGGGTTGCAAATTTTCTTGCTGTAAGAAGGCGAGGGCTGCTTTTATATCCTTGTGTATATGCTCATAGCGAGCAATGTTTTGAATGGAATCGCGAATCATGGTTTATGCTCCTTATGCTTCAATATATTCACTGGCTGCAATACCGGCCATAGAGCCATCTGCAACGGCGGTGGTTAATTGGCGTAATGCTTTCACACGGCAGTCGCCGGCAACAAAAAGCCATTCGTGCTCGGTTTTGCAATCTTCCCCTGCTATAACAAACCCTGCTTGATCTAATTGCAGGTATTTGGCAAACAGCTTGGTTTGCGGAATTCGGCCCACAGCTACAAACAATGCATTTACATCTAAGGTGGATTTTTCGCCGCTTACAGTATTTTGCAATTCTATACGTTCTAAAAAGTCTTTGCCTTGAGGGGCAAGCACGGCACTATCCATAATGTAGTGGATATTGGCTTTGCTTTGTGCTTTTTTTACCAAGGCATCGCTTGCACGGAACTTATCTCTTCTGTGGATAATATGTACATTGTTACAAATATTACTTAGATAAATGGCTTCTTGTAAAGCAGTGTCGCCACCACCTACTACGGCAACATCTTTGCCACGGTAGAAGTTACCGTCGCATACGGCACAGTAACCAAGGCCGCGGCCTATCCATTCTTTTTCATTTGCAAAACCAATGCGTCTTGGTTCACAACCAACGGCAAGTATGACCGCCTTGCTATGAAATGTATTGCCAAGTTCAGTTTGCAAAACAGCAAATTTTCCATTGTGCTCAAGGCTTGCAATGTTTTCAAATTCAATTTGTGCACCGTTATGCATGGCTTGTTCCATTAAATTGTTAGAAAAATCAGAACCACTGATTTCTTTAATGGAAGGATAGTTTTCTACCAATGGGCTTTCGGAAATTTGGCCGCCAATGGCATGGCCTTCAAATACAACTACGCTTTTGTTGTTTCTACAAGCGTAAATGGCAGCGGTTAAACCGGCAGAGCCGGCACCGATAATAGCAATATCAAACAAATTTTGCATATTAGATCCTCTTATTTGCGTAACTTTTAATTTCGCTTAGGTCATCTAATTTCAGTACATTGTTTTTACCAAGCACCAATAATGTAGGCACTTTGCGTATTTGGTATTGCATGGCAAGGTCTGCGTTTTCGTTGGCGTCTATGCTTTGGTATTGCAAACCGCTTTTTTCTAAAAAGCCTTTTACAAGTGTGCAATTTGGGCATGTGCTTGTGGTAAATAGCATGCACTGTCTAAGCGTAGTATCTATATCAACCAAATTTTCTTTTTTTAAACGGGAGTCTGCCGTTTTTACATTGCCGGGCACATATTCTGTGCGGTGAATATATTCTTGCGCTTTGCCGGCATTCCAGTTTTGTACAGGTCTGTAGTAACCGGTAATACGGCTGTATACTTCGCTTGGCTTGCCACAAGTTGGGCAGTGAAAGTGTTCGCCTTTAATATAGCCGTGGTCTGCACATACGCTGTATGTGGGGCTGATGGTGTAATAAGGCAGCTTGTAGTTTTCTGCAATACTGCGTACAAGGTTGGCAGTGCTTTGCCAGTCGGGTAATTTTTCACCAAGGAAGGTGTGGAATACTGTGCCGGAGGTATAAAGCGTTTGTAATTCGTCTTGAATATCCAGTGCGCTAAATACATCTTCTGTATAGTTAACAGGCAAATGGGAACTGTTGGTGTAGTATGGGGTTTCACCTTCTGCACCGGCGGTGATAATGTGAGGGTATTTTTGTTTGTCGTGTTTTGCCAAACGGTAGGAAGTGCTTTCTGCCGGGGTGGCTTCCAAGTTGAATAAGCAATTGTATTTTTCTTGGTAGTCGCTCAAGCGTTCACGCATGTGGTTCAGTACGTCTTTGGCAAAGGTTTTGGCTTTTTCTTCGTAGATAGGTGCGGCAATCCAATTGGCGTTGAGGCAGGCTTCGTTCATGCCAACCAAACCAATGGTAGAGAAGTGGTTGTCAAAGCTACCCAAATAATGTTTGGTATAGGGGTAGAGGCCTTCTTCTAACAGCTTGCTTACCACGGTGCGTTTAATATGTAAACTGCGTGCAGAAATATCCATCAAACGGTCTAACTTATTATAGAAATCTGCTTCGTTTTCTGCTGTATAGGCAATTTTAGGTAAATTAATGGTTACTACGCCAATAGAGCCTGTGCTTTCGCCACTTCCAAAAAATCCACCGGATTTTTTGCGCAATTCACGCAAGTCCAAACGCAAACGGCAACACATGGAGCGCACATCACTTGGTTCCATGTCGCTGTTAATATAGTTGCTAAAATATGGGGTACCGTATTTGCTGGTCATTTCAAACAAAAGCTTGTTGTTTTCGGTGGCACTCCAGTCAAAGTCTTGTGTAATGGAGTAGGTGGGGATAGGGTATTGAAAACCTCTGCCATTGGCATCGCCTTCTATCATAATTTCAATAAAGGCTTTGTTTACAATATCCATTTCTTTTTGACAGTCGCCGTAGGTAAAGTCCATGGGCTTACCACCAACAATGGCAGGTTGTACTGCTAAGTCCTTGGGGCAAACCCAGTCTAATGTAATATTGCTGAATGGTGCTTGTGTGCCCCAACGGCTTGGTGTATTTACACCAAAAATAAAGCTTTCAATGCACTTTTTAACCTGTTCATAATTCAGGTTATCATATTTTACAAAAGGTGCTAAGTAGGTATCAAAAGAAGAGAAGGCTTGTGCGCCTGCCCATTCATTTTGCATAATGCCCAGGAAGTTTACCATTTGGTTGCAAAGGGTTGCCAAGTGTTTAGCAGGGGAAGATGTGATTTTTCCTGTAATACCCCCTAAGCCTTCCTGTATCAATTGCCTTAAGCTCCAACCTGCACAGTAGCCTGTAAGCATACTTAAATCATGCAAATGGATATCGGCCTCCTTATGTGCTTTGGCAATATCTTCATCGTATATTTCGCTGAGCCAGTAGTTGGCGGTAATGGCACCGGAGTTGCTTAAAATCAAGCCACCTACAGAGTAGGTAACGGTGCTGTTTTCTTTTACACGCCAGTCGCTCAGGTTTACATAGCTATTTACCAATTCTTTATAGTCTAAAATGGTGCTTTTCATATTGCGCATTTTTTCGTGTTGCTTTCTATATAGAATATAGGCTTTGGCAACATCGGCATAGCCGGCTTGAATGAGCACTGTTTCTACAGAGTCTTGAATATCCTCCACGTGAATGCGATTGTTTGCAATTTTGTTTTGGAAGTCGGCACTTACACGCAAAGCCAAAAGTTCGGTTAAATCTTGCGTAAATTGCTTGTTTTGTGCGGTAAAGGCCTTTTCTATTGCAATGCGAATTTTATGTATAGAAAAATTTACCAAATTGCCATCTCTTTTTATAACTTGTAACATAATATCCCCCAATTATTTTATGATCACTTCTGTAATGTATTTTTGCAGTATTTGCTGGTATTTTTGCATGCTTTGGCTGCCGGGCGGGCTAAAGCGTTGTTCGCCCAGTTGCTGTGGGCTGGGCACATAAGTTTGTAAATAAAAACGTTTGGCGCCACGGCATAAGTTGCCTATGTTTTCCATGCGCTCTTCATTGTGCAATTCCTGTACTACGGTGGTTCTAAAACAGTAGTCTTTGGCGTTCTGCATAATAAGTGTTATGCTATCGCATATGTTGCGTAGTTCCAAATGGGGCACCCCGCAAGTTTCGGTATAGTGTGAAAGGTCGTTTTTAATATCCATGGCTACATAGTCCAGGTTGGGCAACAGTTTTTGTAGCCTATTTGGATAAAAACTGTTGGTGTCAAGCTTTACAAGGTAGCCCATATTGTGAAATCTGTCAATCCATTCTTCTAAAGGGTGCATACAGGGCTCGCCCCCGCTAATGCAAACAGCTTGCAGTTTACCTTTGCGTTTTTGTAAAAAGTTTAGTATTTCTTCTTCTGGAATTTTGGGTAAATGGTTCAGCACTAAATCACGGTTATGGCAAAATGGGCAACGTAAATTACAGCCACTTGTAAATAGCGTGGCGCATAGCTTGTGTGGGTAATCCAGCAAGCTGCATTTCTGTATTCCGTAAAAGTCCATTTTGCCTCTCCTATACTGTCTATAGTGGTTTGTCTAAATATATATACTAAATATAGTATATATTGTAAATATATAAAATGGTAAACTTTGTTCGCAAAAGGTAGGGGGTAATTTTAAAAGTAAAGCAAATACAAGCTTTTTTTGTGAAGAAAATATAAAAATTTCTTTGCATTTTTTTAACTTTGAATTCTATGTTGGCGGTTGCATTTTTTAATTTCATCTTAAAATTGACATTCCCTAACAAAGTGATATAATCTATATGTAATAGGAAAAATAGCTAGGAGGCTACATAAATGATCCGTGCAATCGTAGGCGCTAACTGGGGCGACGAAGGAAAAGGTAAAATAACCGATATTTTTGCAGAAAATACCGATATCGTATTGCGTTACCAAGGTGGCGCAAATGCAGGCCATACCATTATTAACGATTATGGCAGATTTGCTTTGCATATTTTGCCCAGTGGCGTATTTAGAAAAGACGTTGTAAATATTATAGGTTCAGGTGTTGCTCTGAATGTAGAAGCACTCTTAACCGAACTGGAAGAATTGGTAGCTGCTGGCGTGCCAATGCCTACTATCTATATCAGCGATAGAACGCAAGTGCTTTTGCCATACCATGTTTTGTTTGATAAATTGGAAGAAGAACGCTTGGCTGGTGATAGCTTTGGTAGTACCAAGAGTGGTATTGCTCCTTTCTATGGCGATAAATTCTTAAAAATCGGCTTACAAGTTTGCCAATTGTACGATAAAGAAATTTTGCGTGCAAGGTTGGAAAAAGCAGTGTTCCAAAAGAACGTATTGCTCAAGAATCTTTACCATAAGCCGGAGCTTGCATTAGAACCGCTCATTGCTTATTTGGAAGATATTGCAGAAAAAATCAAACCTATGGTAATTGATGCCAATGCATACCTTCACAAAGCTTTAAAAGAAAATAAAAACATTTTGTTGGAAGGCCAATTGGGTTCTTTGCGTGACCCGGATAACGGCATTTACCCATACACTACATCTTCATCTCCGCTTGCCAGCAACGCAGCGGTTGCTTGTGGCTTGCCTGTACATGCATATTCCGATATTTATGCCATTACCAAGGCTTATTCAAGCTGTGTAGGCGCTGGTCCGTTTACCACAGAATTATTTGGTGATGAAGCAGAAGAATTGCGCAGACGCGGTGGTGATAAAGGCGAATATGGTGCAACCACCAAACGCCCTCGCAGAGTGGGCTGGTTTGATGCTGTGGCTACACGTTATGGCTGCATGGTGCAAGGTGCAACCGAAGCCATTGTTACCAATTTAGATGTTTTGGCTTATTTAGATGAAATTCCGGTATGCGTTGCCTACGAAATAGACGGTGAACGTGTAGACGATTTCCCAAGCACACCACGTTTAATGCGTGCCAAAGCCATTTATGAAGTAATGCCGGGTTGGAAAACCGATATTCGTGGCATTACCGAATATGCTAAATTGCCGGAAAATTGCAGAAAATATGTAGAATTCTTAGAATCCCTTATCGGCGTGCCTATTAAAATTGTAAGCAACGGCCCTAAGAGAAGCGAATTGATTTACAGATAATACAGTGGTGCTTCATTGCACCGCTTTTTGTTGGAGGCAGTATGAAAACATTGGCAAATATTTGTTGGTTTCTATTTGGTGGCTTTGTAAGTGGTATGGTTTGGGTCATCAGTGGTGTTATTCTTTGTGTTACGGTGATTGGCTTACCCTTGGGCATGCAGTGCTTTAAGTTTGCAAGCCTTAGCTTTTGGCCCTTCGGCAAACAAATCTATTATAAAGATAGTGGCGTCGCTATCCTTGCCAATATTATTTGGCTGGTATTTTTTGGCTTACCCATGGCAATAGGAAATGCAGTGTTTGGTTTCATTTGGTGCATCACCATTGTGGGTATTCCCTTTGGCAAACAGTTTTTTAAGATTGCAGCATTGGCTATACGCCCTTTTGGTGCATATGTTATGTAGCTTACAATAAAAATAAAAACGAAACGACTTTAAATACAGCTCATATATAAGCTTTTTGTCAAAGTGCTGAATTATTAAGTGTTTGCTAAAATTTATAAAAACGAAAAATAGTATAAAATAAGGAAAATTCGGCTCGGTTTTCCTTTATTTTTTTTGCTAAATATGCTATACTATACATAGGTGTTTTTGTTCAAATTCGGGCAAAAAATTGCTGTATATTTCAGCACTCCGAATACATTATGAGGTGATCTTTTGGAAGATATTAAAAATACAGTTGTTACAACAGATTATAATCAAAATCAAATTGAAGTTTTAGAAGGTTTAGATCCTGTGCGCAAGCGCCCGGGTATGTATATTGGTTCTACAGATGTGCGCGGCTTGCACCACTTGGTGTATGAAATTGTAGACAATGCCGTAGACGAAGCTTTGGCTGGCTACTGTAACCATATTGAAGTTTCTATACATAAAGATGGTTCTGTAGAAGTTTCTGACGATGGCCGTGGCTTCCCTGTTGGTATACATGAGGGCTATGGCAGGCCTGCAGTTGAAGTTTGCTTAACCGTGCTACATGCCGGCGGTAAATTTGGCGGTGGCGCTTACAAGGTTAGTGGTGGCTTGCACGGTGTTGGTGCTTCTGTTGTAAACGCACTCAGCTCTTACTTCAGGGTAGAAGTGCGTCAAGGCGGTAAAGTATATGAACAAGAATATACCAGAGGTATCATCAATTATGACTTGCGTGTAATTGGTACAACTGAAAAAACAGGTACCTCCATTCGCTTTATTCCAGATGTAAAATCAGAAGAAAACCCGGAAGGTATTTTTGAAACCGGTGATTTTAGCTACTCCACTTTAAAACAACGTTTTAAAGAAATGGCTTTCTTAAATAAAGGCATTAAAATTTCTATTGTAGATTATCGCCCAGAAAACCCTAAGCAGGATTTGTTTTACTATGAAGGCGGTTTAAAGGAATTTGTGTTGGATTTAAACAAAACCCAAAGCATGATGTTTCCGGAACCCATCTATATCGAAGGTGTAAAAGACGATGTTATCGTAGAAATTGCCATGCAATATACCACCGATTCCTATCGTGAAAACATTTACACTTTTGCCAATAATATTCGCACCCCGGAAGGCGGTACGCACTTAACCGGTTTCAGCGCCGCTTTAACTCGTACTTTGAACGATTATGCAAGGCGTAGTAATAAGCTTAAGGATAAAGACGAAAATTTAAAAAGTGAAGATGTGCGAGAAAACTTAACCGCCATTGTAAGCGTAAAGTTGCCGGATCCACAATATGAAGGTCAAACCAAAGCAAAACTTGGTTCCAGCCATGTGCGTGGTATAACAGATACCTTGGTATCTCAAAACCTTGCTATTTTCTTAGAAGAAAATCCAAGCGTGGCAAAAGCCATTATAGACAGTTGCCTTGGAGCACAACGTGCCAGGGAAGCTGCCCGAAAAGCAAGGGAGGCCATTCGTAAAAGCCCTATTTTAGAAGGTGGCGGCTTACCGGGCAAATTGGCAGATTGTTCTGAAAAAGACCCTGCCAAGTGCGAAATTTTTATTGTAGAAGGTGATTCTGCCGGCGGCTCTGCCAAAGAAGGTAGAGATAGAACATTCCAAGCCATTTTGCCTTTGCGAGGTAAAATTCTAAATGTAGAAAAAACGAGGGAAGATAAGGCACTTTCTAACGATACCATTAAGTCTATGATATCTGCTTTTGGCTGTGGTTTTAGAGATAATTATGACGAAAGCAAATTGCGTTATCACCGTATTGTTTGTATGACAGACGCCGATGTAGACGGTAGCCATATTCGCATTCTTCTGCTTACATTCTTCTATCGCTATATGCCAAAACTTATTGAAAACGGCTATGTTTATATTGCTATGCCACCTTTGTATAAGGTAACCAAGGGCAAGCAAATGTACTATGTTTATAACGATAAAGAACTGGAAAAGCTTTTAGATGAAATTGGTAGAAACCCAAAACCGGAATTGCAACGTTATAAAGGTTTGGGTGAAATGAGCAGTACTCAACTTTGGGAAACCACTATGGATCCGGAAAAACGTACCATGATGCGTGTAAGCATTGAAGATGCGATGATTGCAGACCAAACTTTCTCCTTACTCATGGGCGATCAAGTAGAACCGCGTAGGGATTTTATTAAAGAAAACGCAAAATTAGTAGATAATTTGGATATTTTATAGGAGCGACTGATGACCGATTTATATATAAAAGACAAGCTCATTCCTATGAACCTTGAGCAAGAAATGCAAACCTCCTTTATCAGCTATGCCATGGCGGTTATTATCAACCGTGCATTGCCGGATGTAAGGGATGGTTTGAAGCCGGTTCATAGACGCATCATTTACGACATGCACGAATTGGGTATGACCTATGATAAACCTTTTAAAAAGAGTGCGCGTATCGTAGGGGATGTATTGGGTAAATATCACCCCCATGGTGATACTGCCGTGTATGACGCCATGGTGCGCTTGGCACAGCCTTTCTCTACTCGCTATATGTTGGTAGAGGGCCAAGGTAACTTTGGTTCTGTGGATGGCGACGGTGCTGCTGCTATGCGTTATACCGAAGCCCGTATGAGTCGCCTTTGCCAACACCTTATTGGTGAAATAGACAAGGATACCGTAGATTTTGTACCAAACTTTGATGAAAGCTTACTCCAACCAAGCGTATTGCCTTCCCGTTACCCCAACCTTTTGGTAAACGGTAGCAATGGTATTGCTGTTGGTATGGCAACCAATATTCCACCACATAACTTAGGTGAAGTGATTGATGCCACCATTATGCTTATTGAAAATAAAGATGCTACCGTAGAAGATTTAATGACCCTCATTAAAGGGCCGGACTTTCCAACCGGTGGTTTAATTCAAGGTAGAAGCGGTATTAAGTCTGCTTATCGCACTGGCCGTGGCAGAATTATTGTGCGTGCCAAAACCGATATTGAACAAATGGACGGCAACCGTCAACGCATTATTGTAAATGAAATACCTTACATGGTAAACAAGGCAAAGTTAATAGAAACCATTGCTACCCATGTAAAGCAAAAACGTTTGGACGGCATCTCTGCCATTCGTGATGAGAGCGATAGGCGAGGCATGCGCATTGTTATTGAACTCAAACGTGATAGCAATGCACAAGTGGTACTTAACTACCTCTATAAACATACCCAAATGCAAGAAACCTTTGGTGCCATTATGCTTGCCTTGGTGAATGGTGAGCCTAAATTGCTTACTTTAAAGGATATGCTCTACCACTATATTGAGCACCAAAAAGAAGTAGTAACCAGACGCACCAAGTATGATTTAGAAAAAGCAGAATCCAGAAGCCACATAGTAGAAGGCTTGCTCAAAGCTTTAGACCATATAGATGAAATTGTAGAGCTTATCAAACGCAGTCTCGACACTGCCACCGCGCGTGACAGCTTAATGACCACCTTCGGTTTTAGTGAAAAACAAGCCCAAGCCATTTTGGATATGCGCTTAGCTCGTTTAACAGGCCTTGAACGTGATAGACTGCAAGCAGAATACGATGAATTGCAAGAACGCATTGCCTACCTCAGAAGTATTTTGGAAAGTGAAGAAAAATTATTGTCTATCATCAAAGAAGAAATGCTTGCTATTCGTGCAAAATATGCAGATGATAGACGCAGCCAAATTGTGCAGTCTCAAGGTGATATAGAGCTTATAGATCTTGTAAAAGAAGAAAGTGTAGTTATTACATTAAGTGAATTTGGTTATGTAAAACGCTTGCCACTTTCTACCTATAAAGCACAAAACAGAGGTGGTAAAGGTATTACCGCTGTGAAAAATCGTGAGGAAGACGATACCAAAGAAATGATGGTTGTCAATTCTCATGATAACCTGATGTTCTTTACCAATCGGGGTAAAGTATATAGTCTTGCCGCTTATGAAATTCCGGAAGCACAACGCACAGGCAAGGGCACTGCCGTTGTAAACCTCATTCAAATTGAGCAAGATGAGCGTATTAGCACCATGTTGTGTATAAACGATGCTATGGAAGATAAATTCTTGCTCTTGGCTACTAAAAACGGCCTTATGAAGCGTACTGCACTGGAAGAATATGCCAATATTCGTAAAACCGGTAAAGTAGCCATTACTTTGCGTGAAGGCGATGAACTGGTAGCTGCTGAAATTTCAGACGGCACAAGAGATATTTTGCTTGGCTCAAGGCAGGGCAAAGCCATTCGCTTTGCAGAAAGCGAAATCCGTGTAGCTGGTAGAACAGCCATGGGTGTAACTGCCATTCGTTTTAAAAAAGATGACTATGTAATCTCAATGGCCTTGGTAGACGAAAATAAGCAAGTGCTCAACATCAGCACCAATGGCTATGGCAAACGTACCAATATTGAAGAATACAGAGCCCAAGCTCGTGGTGGCGGCGGTGTAAAAGCCATGAATATGAGTGAACGCAATGGGGAACTGGCAGCCCAATTGCTCGTTGCTGAAGATGAAGATATCTTGGTGCTCTCTGATACAGGCATACTCATTCGTTTGGACGTTGCCTCTATCTCTGTTTCCGGCAGAGCCACCCAAGGTGTGCGCCTCATGAAACTGGGCGACAATGCACAAGTGGTAAGTGTGGCCATTGCTGAAAAAGAAGAAGCGTTAGAAGTAGTAGAAGTTTCCGGAAACGAAGACGAAACAGTAGAAGATACCCAAGACTTGGAAGCAAGTTTAGGTGCTGACGAAAGCTTGGATATGGAAGAAGATGAACTTCCCGAAGAGGAAGACAAACTATAAAATAAGGGTGTTATGCCCTTATTTTTTTCAAGGCTTGATATGTAAAATATTTTGAAAAACCATCATAAAAAATAAACTCCTCTACATTAGTAGAGGAGTTTTTAAGGTGTGGCATTTACCAAGTATATTTGAGTGCTTTTTTTACCATGTTTTGGTGTTCTGTGTCCACTTTTTTGCTACCATGGGTGGTAGAGTTTAAGAAGTGTATGCAGAAGTGGCCGTCAAAATTATTGTTTTTTATCAGGCCTGTACCATGGGGCATAAAGTTCATGCTGGCAGCATATACTTTGTTGTTGTATTTTACAAGTATCGCTCTACGCATCCAAGTAAACCCGCCATAGAAGCTTTTAATCAATTTGGTATCTTGTGCGGTGAGTGGCTCGGCGTCAATATGGTTTGCGCCACTCCAACGTTTGGCTTTAAATATTTGGCCGGTACGTGCATCTTGCACTTCAAATACAGCATTCTTTGGTATTACATTGGGTGTACGTGCCCAATTTAAAAGCTCGGTAGTATATTCTTTTTTAATTACTCTGCTTTTGGTCTTATCTTTGTTATTTGCAGTTGTTTTATTTGTATTTTGCGGTGCTTTGCCAAATATCAAACGTATGGTAGAGCTACCGGCAATGCCGTCGGCATTCATACCCTTTTTCTTTTGAAAACGAGTAACAGCTTGTTTGGTGCTTTCGCCATATTTACCATCTACTGTATCATCAAAATAACCAAGTAATGTAAGGGCTTGCTGTAATTTTTTTACATCTTCTGTATGGTTGCCGGGCTTACTGGTTTTCGGTATTGCACCAATATCTGCTATGGTGTTAATGCCTTTCATGGCCGGGTCTTGTGCAGGTTCTGCCTTTGTGTTGTTTTTTGTGCTTTCTGTTTTTGGGTTGCTTGCAGGTGCTTTACCAAAAATCAAACGTAAGGTAGAGTTACCGGCAATACCGTCTTGCCCCATACCGCGTTTCTTTTGGAAGGCTTTTACGGCATTTTGTGTGCCTTCACCGTAGTTACCATCTATGGTACCGCTATAGTATCCCAATAAAGAGAGGGCTTGTTGTAATTTTTTTACATTTTCGCCACTTTCGCCGGGGTGTACAGCAGCAGTAGGTAAGCCGATATCTTGAATGGTATCAATACCTGCCAGGTTTTGCGTGTTCTGTGTATTTTTTGCATTTTCTTCTGTTTGTGCTGCTTTATGAGCGGGTTCGCCAAACATAATGCGTATGGTAGAGCTACCGGCTATACCGTCTGCGCTCATGCCACGTTTCTTTTGGAAGGCTTTCACAGCATTTTGGGTTGCTTCGTCATATTGGCCGTGAATGCTACCTTTGTAAAAATGAAGCACATATAATGCTTGTTGCAATTTTATTACATTGGTACCACTGTCGCCGGGGCGGGAAGTATCCGGTGTTTCACCAATATCTTCAATACTTTCAATAATGTTTACAGTATCACTATTGTTGTTTTTATTTCCGGCAACTACAGATTGGTAGGTGCTTGCATTGGCGGCAGGGGAGCCGAACAAATACTTAATGGTAGCAGGACCAGCAATACCATCGGCATTCATACCGCGCTTCTTTTGGAAGGCTTTTACGGCATTTTGTGTACCTTCGCCATAGTTTCCATCAAAGCTGCCCTTATATACATTGGCAAGGTAGAGCGCTTGCTGTAGTTTTATTACATCTGTGCCGGTATCACCGGGTTTACTTGTTTTAGGGGTATCGCCTATATCTTCAATGGTATAAATTTCTATTGTGTTATTTGTACTTGTCGGTGCTTGACTTGTTGCAGGTGTTTGGATTTTCGTTTTGCTTACACCAAATATGGTGGCAATGGTACCTTGGCCCGCAATGCCATCGCTACTTAGGCCGCGTTTCTTTTGAAATGCTTTTACAGCACTTTCCGTGCTTTTGCCATAGTTTCCGTCAATGGTATTTTTATAGTAGCCAAGCACAGTGAGTGCTTGTTGTAGTTTTACAACATCCTCATTGGTTTCACCGGGGTAAACGGGGCTTGGTACACCATTGATTTCTGCCAATGAATTTACTTTGGGGTAAGTTGTACCTTGTGGGGTAGGTGTATTTGTTGTGGTGTTTGCCACAAAGTTTTTGCCAAACAGGGCAGAAAGTGTGCCAGGGCCGGCTACACCGTCTGTACTTAATTTTCTGTTTTTTTGGAATTTTTTTACAGCCTCTTCTGTGGCTTTGCCATAGTCCCCATCTAAGCTACCTTTATAGTAGCCAAGTGTAGAAAGTGCTTGCTGTATGGCTACTACTTCATCTCCCTTGCTGCCTGGGCGCACCGTGTCGCTTGGAATCGTTGCAACAACATTATTTGTTTGGGTGTTTTGGTTTGTAGCATTTACAGTATTAAGTGCAGCAATATCTGCAAAAATAAGGGTAAGTGTGGCTTGGCCAGCAATACCGTCTTCTTCTAATTTTTTACTTTTTTGAAATGCTTTTACAGCAAGTTCTGTGCCATTGCCATAGTCGCCATCAAGCTTACCTTCATAAAAACCAAGGGATTGTAAGGCGGCCTGCAATTCCATTACTGTATCGCCTTTTTCACCGGGGCGAACGGTAGCTGCAATGCTTGTGCCTACAATAGTGAATGTTTTTTGTGCAGACACAGCTTGTGGTGCTTGTGTGCTATAAGCTTGTATATTATTTGTTTGTACATTGCTCATGTTTAAATACTTGCGCATTACAAAACCTTCTTGGTTAGCATAGCGCACGCCAATCCAATCGCCGTTTTCAGAAAGTACTTCTACATTTTCACCTTCTGGTATGGCCATAATTGCATTTGCTTCAAAGCTGGCATTTTGGCGCAATATTAAAGAAACAGCCGTTACAGTGGCTATGTTTTGTGAAAATGCGGTTTCTATAAATAAACAAAAGAATAGTAATGTAGCTATCCATCGTTTGCTTGTACGTTTCATAATATTCCTCCCATCGTTTCATGGACGTACAAAGTGTAACATTTTACATACAAATTGTCAATAAACTATGTACTAATGTTACATAATTATTACAAAACAAGATTTACAATTTAGTGTAATTTAGTGTAAAATAATTGTATCGGAGGTAAGTATGAAACGTATTCTTTCTTTATTTTGTATTGCTATTATTTTATGTGTTGCACCTATGGTGCAAGCACAAGAAAAATTCAGATATGATTTTTTTAATACTTTTGACACCATGATTTCTGTTATAGCCTTTGCAGATAGCAAGGCAGAATTTGACAAAACAATGCAAATCGCAGAAGCCAAGTTTCAAATGTATCATAAGTATTTTGATATTTATCATGAATACGAAGGTATGGTAAATTTGGCTACACTCAATGCCAAAGCGCATGTAGAGCCCATGCAGATAGAGGAGGAGCTGTTTTCATTTTTAGAATATTGCAAACAGGTACATATGCAATATCCAAGCCGTGCCAATATAGCCATGGGTAATATGCTTTCCATTTGGCACGATTTTAGAACAGAGGCAAGCAAGGGGGGCAATGCACAAATTCCTGGTATAGAAACCTTGCAGGCAGCCATGCAGTACAGCAGCTTAGATGACCTTGTATTAAATAAAGAAAATAACACAGTATTTTATATAAATCCCATCCGTTTAGATGTAGGCTCCATAGCCAAAGGCTATGCAACAGAACAAGTGGCATTATATTTAGAAGGTACAGCGCTTTCTTCTTTTATTATCAATGCAGGGGGCAATGTGCGCACAGGTAATGCACCCCAAGATGGCAGAAACTATTGGGCAGTAGGTATTGCCAACCCACAAAAACCGAGCGATTTGTACGAAACCGTATTTGTAAAACAAAGCTCCATTGTTACCAGCGGCGACTATCAGCGCTTTTATGAAGTAGGGGGAAAACGCTATCACCATATCATAGACCCCACTACACTTATGCCAGCCAATTACTATAGAAGTGTAAGCATACATACTCAAAATAGTGCTATGGCAGACTATTTAAGTACAGCCTTATATACTATGGATTTAGAAAGCGGCAAAGCCTTTGTAGAATCTTTAGATGGCGTAGAAGCGCTTTGGATATTAGAAGATAACTCTTATATTGCTACCGATGGTTTTGCACGCATACAAAAAAGCCAAGGTGCAACAGCGCAAATGGATTGAATAACCATGTTATTTATGATATACTAAATTAGGTTTTGAAAGGGGGCGGTTGCCATGAAAAAACAGCAAGGCAATCGAGCCTTGGCACAAAACAAAAAAGCACACCATGATTATTTTGTAGAAAGTACCTATGAAGCCGGTATAGAGCTCAAAGGCACAGAGGTAAAAAGCATACGCAAAGGCAAAGTAAACCTTAAAGAAAGCTATTGCATGATTCGTGATGGCCAAATCTTTGCAGAGGGTATGCACATCAGCCACTATGAGCAAGGCAATATCTTTAATACGGATCCCTTGCGCTCCAAACGCCTTTTGATGCATAAGGCAGAAATTCGTAAGCTTTTTCAAAAAGTAAAGCAAGATGGTTATGCAATTATTCCATTAAGTGTATACCTTAGCAATCAGCGTGTAAAAATGGAGATCGGCCTTTGTGTAGGTAAAAAACTGCACGATAAAAGGCAATCTATGGCAGAGCGTGATACCAAACGTGCCATGGATAGTGCTATGCGCCAATTCCAGTAAATCTGGGGATGTTTTGGCTTTCGACGGGGGTATCAGATTGGTTCTAAGCGAGTCGTGATTCCAGACCACGTTAAAATTGGAAACTAAATATTAATTGACAATAATCAATTAGCTTTCGCGGCATAGTCCGCCATCACACCGTAACGCCCTTATAGCCGGGTTCTGTGATGTAAAGCGCTTACAGGGGCAAGGTAAATAACTAAGCTTTGCGTTATTTCCCTATTTATGAAGCTACCCAATGCAATAGTCTGTGTGTGGACGCTTGCTGAGGGGAATTTTAAAACACATACTACACTCGTAGAAAGGGGCCTTGGCGGACTTTCGGACAGGGGTTCAATTCCCCTCATCTCCACCAATGCAAGAAATCCGAACCTTAGACCAACCGGTCAAGGGTTCGGATTTCTTGTTTTCATCTGTGATATTAAGTTGTGGTTTCTGAATGAATTAAAATAATATCGGGGGAAATGATTACGAAAAAAACTTAGCAGCTGTGCGCTTAATGTGGATACAGCCCGTGTGGAGCTCTATTATACAGACGAGTATCTGCTTCATAGACTTATTGTCCTTGAAAATAAAGTGGCAGACAATTGATTTGAGCGGTCAGAGATAGACTATCTTATTTACACTGGCCGATATGAAAACGGAGTATATAAAACCCAACCACCGGCTAATCCGGTGGTTGGGTTTTGAATATCCTTATTTCACAATAAAGTTAGCAAGCCTGTTTGGTACAAAAATGAATTTTACCACAGTTTTATCTGCAAGCAATAGAGCTACTTCATTATGGGTACTAATGTAGCTTTGTGCGTCTTCTGCAGAGCAATCGGCAGGCACCATAATTCTGGCTTTTATTTTGCCGTTTAACTGTACGGCAATTTCGTACTCGCTTTTTTGCATTGCTTTTTCATCATAGCTTGGCCAAGCCACATAGGAAAGGCCGCCGGTATAACCCAAGCCTTCATACATTTCTTCTGCAATGTGTGGGCATACAGGGTAAAGCAGGAGCAACAATGTTTTTAAATCTTCACGGCTTAAGCTACCATGGGCGTATACTTCGTTTACAAAGCTCATCATAGCAGCAATAGCTGTGTTGAACTTCATATCTTCATAATCTTCGCCTACTTTTTTAATGCAAGTATGTAGGGCAGAGGCAAGTTTTGGTGTGTTGCCCTGTTCATCATTAAGCATTTCTTGCAAGCGCCATACCCTGTCTAAGAACTTACGGCATCCTTTGGCACCGTTGGTGCTCCATGGAATGGCTTGGTCAAAGGCGCCCATAAACATTTCATACATACGGAAGGCATCTGCACCCATACTATTTACAATATCGTCGGGGTTAATTACATTGCCACGGCTCTTGCTCATTTTTTCGCCATTCTCACCCAAAATCATACCATGGCTGGTACGTTTGTTGTAAGGCTCCGGCGCAGATACAAGGCCTAAGTCGTGCAAGAACAAGTGCCAGAAACGGCTGTAAAGCAAGTGTAATGTGGTGTGTTCCATGCCACCATTGTACCAGTCTACCGGCATCCAATAATCCAACGCTTCCTTGTCTGCAAAGGTGGCATTGTTATGTGGGTCGCAATAACGCAGGAAGTACCAAGAACTACCGGCCCATTGCGGCATGGTGTCTGTTTCACGCTTGGCAGCTGCACCGCATACAGGGCAAGTGGTGTTTACCCAACTGTCTATATTGGCAAGTGGGCTTTCACCGGAATCGTTTGGTTCATAGTTGTCTATATCTGGCAGCAGTATCGGTAATTCTTTTTCCGGAACCGGAACAATACCACAGTGAGGGCAGTGTACCACAGGGATGGGTTCACCCCAATATCTTTGGCGACTAAATACCCAGTCTCTTAATTTAAAGTTTACTTTGCGTGTGCCTATACCCTGTTCTGTAAGCCAGGCTATCATTTTGGCTTTGGCATCGCTTACGCTCAGGCCGGTTAAGAAACCGCTGTTTACCAATGTGCCGGTTTGGGTATCGGTAAAGGCTTCCTTGCTGATGTCGCCACCTGCAATTACCTCAATCATAGGGATATGAAAGGTTTTTGCAAAAGCATAGTCCCTATCGTCATGGGCAGGTACAGCCATAATGGCGCCTGTGCCATAGCTCATAAGTACATAGTCGCTTACCCAAATAGGAATTTCGGTTTTGGTGGCAGGGTTAATGGCATAAAGTCCTTTGATTTCTACACCGGTTTTGTCTTTGGCAAGCTCGGTTCTTTCAAAGTCGCTCTTGCGTTTGGCAGCTTCTTGGTAGGCGTGAATTTCATCTAAATTTTGAATATCAGCCTTAAAGCTTTCTAACATGGGGTGCTCTGGGCTTACTACCATGTAGGTTGCACCAAACAAAGTATCCGGCCTTGTGGTAAATACACGTAAGGTGTAGTCTTTGTCTTTGAGTTTAAAGTCTATTTCTGCGCCTTCGCTCCTACCAATCCAGTTGATTTGTTGGGCTTTAACTCTGTCTAAGAAATCAATGTTTTGTAAGCCGTCAATCAACTTTTGTGCATATTGGGTAATGCGCAACATCCATTGTTCTTTTACCCTTTGTACTACCTCGCTGCCACAGCGTTCACAGCAACCGTTGATTACTTCTTCGTTGGCAAGGCCGGTTTTGCAAGAGGGGCACCAGTTGATAGGCATTTTGCTCTTGTAAGCTAAACCATGCTTTAAGAAAAGAAGAAATATATGTTGTGTCCATTTAAAATAGTCTGGATCTGTAGTGTTAATTTCACGGCTGTAATCAAAAGAAAAACCAAGGCGTTTTAACTGTTTGCGAAAGTTTTGTATGTTTTGCTCTGTAACTTTGGCAGGGTGAATCTTATTCTTAATGGCAAAGTTTTCGGTTGGCAAACCAAAGGCATCATAGCCCATGGGGTAGAGCACATTGTAGCCTTCCATACGGCGTTTTCTGGCAATAATATCAAGCGCAGTGTTGCTGCGTGGGTGGCCTACGTGTAAGCCCTGGCCGGATGGATAGGGGAATTCTATCAACAAGTAATATTTTTTCTTGCTGGTATCATTGCTTGCATGGTATACACCGCTTTCTTCCCAACGGTCTTGCCATTTTTGCTCTATATTTTTTGGTTCGTATTGTGTCATCGTTTTCTCCTTAGGATAACTTGGCAATACCCAAGTGCATTCTGCGTAAGCTTTCTTCTTTGCCTAAGAGATACAAAATCTCAATGGCTCCACCGGGGGTGTTTTGCTGGCCGGCAATGGCAATGCGCAATGGCCAGTACACCAAGCCGTTTTTATAGCCTTTTTCTTCAATGAATGCAACCAATGCATGGTGGATGTTTTCTTCTGTAAAGTCAGCAATATTCTCAATTACAGGCAATACTTCTTGCAAAATTTGTAAGGAGTTTTCTGCATTGGTTTTCATTTTTTTGTGGGTATAGAGTTCTATTTCATATTCTGGCAAGGTATGCAAGAATGCAACCATGTCTGGCAATTGGTTAAACACTTCGGTTCTGCTGTGGGTAAGTTCAGCCAAGCGTTTTAAATCAATTTCTTGGTTTTCAAATACCTTGCTAAGCCATGGTTTAGCTTGTGCAAAATATTCTTCAAAAGGCATTTTTTTAATATATTCACTGTTAAACCAAGTTAGTTTATCCATATTGAATATTGATGGGCTTTTGCTTAAACCTTCCATAGAGAAGGCTTCAATCAGTTCCTCCATGGTAAAGAACTCACGGTTATCCCCGGGGCTCCAACCCAATAATGCAATAAAGTTAATAATCGCATCACGCGTATAGCCCATTTGTAGCAAGTCTTCAAAAGACGGGTCGCCATAGCGTTTGCTCAGCTTACGGGTAGCATCCTTCATAACCACTGGTAAGTGGATATAGGTGGGTGGTTTCCAACCCAATGCTTCATACAATAGGTTGTATTTTGGTGTGCTGGAAATATATTCTGTACCACGCATAACATGGGTAATACCCATTAAATGATCATCAATCACATTGGCAAAGTTGTAGGTGGGTAGGCCGTCTGCTTTAATGAGCACGTTGTCGTCCAGTTCGCTGTTGGGCACTTCAACCTTGCCGTATAAGGCATCCACATAGGATGTACTGCCTTCACTTGGAATGTTTTGGCGAATTACAAAGGGCTCGCCGCTTTCCATACGTTGTTTAGCCTCTTCCTTGCTGATATGCACGCATTTTTTATCATACTTAAAGGTTTCGCCACGTTTGGTTGCTGCTTCTCTGCGATCTGCAAGTTCATCTTTGGTGCAAAAGCAGGGGTAAGCAGCACCTTTTTCTATGAGTTCCATAGCATAAGGCAAGTAAAGATTTTTACGTTCGGTTTGAATGTAAGGGCCATAGTTACCACCTACATCCGGGCCTTCATCATAGTGCAAGCCGGCAGCGTGCATGGAATCGTAAATCATTTGTATGGCACCGGCCACTTCGCGTTCCTGGTCGGTATCCTCTATACGCAATATAAATGTGCCATTATTTTTCTTTGCAAAAAGATAGCAATACAATGCCGTTCTTAAGCCACCCAAATGTAAATAACCGGTGGGGCTGGGAGCAAATCTGGTACGAACTTTCATGCTGACTCCTTAGTTTTGTTTTAATGTTTTGCTAAATGTATCTTTTAAACCAACAACACGGTTAAACACGGCTTTTTCAGCAGTGGAATCTTTATCCTTGCAGAAGTAACCTGTGCGCAAGAATTGGAAGGTATCGCCAACATTGGCTTCCAATAAGTATTTTTCCATATAGCCTTGTTTTTTTACCATGCTGTCTTTATTAAAACGTTCAATATAGTCTTTACTATTTTCTTCGTTCTCGTTATCCAGCAGCATGGGTTCTAACAGTCTTGCTTCAAATGGTACGCAATCATCTGCATTTACCCAATGCAATGTGCCTTTTACTTTACGATTTGCGCCTTCGCTACCACTGCGGCTGTCAAGGTCTACACTGCAGTAAATTTTCAAATTGCCGTTTTCGTCTTTTTCAAAACGTTCACAAAGCACAATATAGGCATCTTTTAAACGCACTTCTTTGCCTGGGCTCATACGGTGGAATTTTTTTACAGGATCTTCCATAAAGTCGGCAGCGTCAATATAAATACGTTTGCCAAAACGAAGCTCGTGTGTACCCATTTCTTCATGGTTAGGGTGGTTGGCAACGGTAAGAACATCTACCTTATCTTCCGGCCAGTTGGTAAATTCAACCACAACTGGGTCAAGCACGGCGCTTGCACGTTTGGCTTTTTCACCCAAATCTTCACGTACGCAGAATTCAAGTAAAGCCATATCTACTTCGCTATCAGCTTTGCTTAAACCGATTTTAGAAATAAAGCTTTTAATGGCATCTGGTGTAAAACCACGTCTGCGTAAACCGCAAAGGGTAGGCATACGCGGGTCATCCCAACCCATTACCAAATTGTTTTCAACCAAGCTGCGCAGGTAGCGCTTGCTCATTACAGTGTTGCTAAGGTTTAATCTTGCAAACTCAATTTGCCTTGGGTGTGCGCCGTTCAGCATGTGCGCAGCATTTTTTACAAACCAATCATAGAGAGGTCTGTGGTCTTCAAACTCTAAGGAACAGAGGGAGTGGGTAATGCCTTCAAACGCATCGCTGAGTGGATGCGCATAGTCATACATTGGGTAAATACACCACTCATTGCCTGTTCTATGGTGTTCAATAAATAATATGCGGTACATAGCAGGGTCGCGCATGTTGATGTTGGGGCTGGCCATGTCAATTTTGGCACGCAAAATCATGCTGCCTTCTTTATGCTTGCCTTCCTTCATTTCTTCAAATAAACGAAGGCTTTCTTCTATAGGTCTATCTCTATATGGGCTTGGTTTACCGGGTTCTGTTAAAGTACCACGGTATTCTTTAGCTTGTTCAGGGCTTAGCTCACAAATATAGGCAAGGCCACGTTTAATAAAGTCTACTGCAATATCGTAGAGCCTTTGATAGTAGTCGCTTGCATAAAACAAGCCACCATTCCATTCAAAACCAAGCCAGTGAATATCTTCCATAATACCGTCTACAAAGTGGGTTTCTTCTTTGGTAGGGTTGGTATCGTCAAAACGAAGGTTGCAAAGGCCATGGTATTTATCGGCTGTGCCAAAGTTGGTGCAAAGTGCTTTGCAGTGGCCAATGTGCAAATAGCCATTGGGTTCGGGTGGGAAACGGGTATGAATTTCATCATACACTTTTTCTTCCAAGTCTTTATCTATAGCGTCCCAAATAAAATTGGAGCTTAAAATTTCGTTTTCCATAAGTACCTCCGGGGAAATCAGTATCTTAAAATTATAACTCTATTTCTTGCTTTTATCAATACTTATAGTAGCTTTTTCTACTTATTTTATAAGCCTTGCACGCAAAAATAAATGTATAAAAAGTCAAAATTGAAAAATAATAATGTTAGTAGAGGAGTACAATTTAGTTGTCCAATAAAATGTCAAACAAAGGCTTCATGCCATCTGCAAAACGCATCAAAAAAACGCGTGCAAAAAATCCTGTGCAATCCCTTGTAAATAGCTATATTGGTCAAGGTTTTATTTGCATAATTTTTATTTGACAACAGGGGGGGATTGTGTAATAATGTGAAATGCAGTTATCTGCACATTTTTTGGGTGAAAGGAAGACTATCGTGGTAGAAGATAAGGTAGTTGTAGAGCTGAAAAATGTCTCTAAAGAATTTGATGGCCAAGTAGTATTGAACAATATTAGCATGACCATCAAGAAAAATGAATTTGTAACTTTGCTCGGTCCTTCCGGCTGTGGCAAAACTACAACATTGCGTATTATTGGTGGCTTTGAATATCCTACAGAAGGCACTGTGTTGTTTGATGGTGAGGATATTACAGGCGTACCTCCCTACAAAAGAAAGGTAAACACCGTATTTCAAAAATACGCACTGTTTCCACATCTAAATGTGTACGACAACATTGCTTTTGGTTTAAAAATAGCTAAAATCTCCAGCAGTGAAATCAAAAAGCGTGTAAATCAAATGTTGGAATTGGTAAACTTGGGTTCCTATGCCAAACGTTCGGTAGATTCGCTTTCCGGTGGGCAACAGCAACGTATTGCTATTGCTCGTGCTTTGGTAAATAAGCCCAAAGTACTGTTGCTTGATGAACCCTTGGGCGCTTTAGACTTAAAATTGCGTAAATCCATGCAGCTGGAACTCAAAACCATGCAGCAAGAAGTGGGTATTACTTTCCTATATGTAACCCACGACCAGGAAGAAGCCCTTACTATGAGTGATCGCATTGTGGTTATGCACGATGGCGATATACTGCAAGTGGGCACACCCAAAGAAATATACGACGAACCCGTAAACGCTTTCGTTGCCAACTTTATTGGGGATAGTAACATTTATCGTGGCATCATGCTCAAAGACGAACTGGTTAATTTTGCCGGCGTAGATTTCCAATGTGTAGACAAAGGCTTTGCCAGCAATGAAGCAGTTGACGTAGTTGTTCGCCCGGAAGATATTAAATTGGTAGAGCCGGGTAAAGGCCAAATTAACGGTATCGTAAAAAGCGCACTCTTCAAAGGCGTGCATTATGAAATGATTATAGAAACCGAAAAAGCCAAGTTTACCGTACAGTCCACCAAAATGAGGGAAGTGGGCATGCTGGTTGGCATCAACATTATTCCTTTTAACATTCATATTATGAAACTTTCGTAAAGGGGGATTGGGATTGAACAATAATCTGCACAATAGCAATTCGTTCTTTATGATGGTTATCATATTACTTGTGTTTATGTCAGCCGTCATGCTTCTTTGGATCAGGTCCAAAAAGGGAATGCACAGGTCGTTATTTTCCTCCCCCTATTTAGTGTGGATGATTATTTTCACCGTTGTACCCCTATTGCTCATTGGCTATTATTCTTTTACAGACGCACAAGGTGCACTCAGCTTTGAGAATTTTAATAACTTTTTAGATAGCAACTATAGTAAAAACAAAATTTATGCAGACCTTGGGCCGGAATATGCAAGCTATATTACCAAGGGCAGTGTAAATACAGATATTTTACTGTACTCTTTGAAATTAGCAATACAATGCACCGTGGTGTGCTTGTTTATTGCCTACCCGGCAGCCTACTTTATTGCCGATAGAAACACCAAGCATAGCAATATTATTATTGTGCTTTTTATTATTCCTATGTGGATGAACTTCCTGCTGCGCACCATCGCTTGGATGAGCATTTTGGAAGACAATGGCTTACTGAACTATATGCGCTCGCTTTTTGGGCTTGCCAAACAGCAGTACCTGTATAACGATACAGCAGTACTTTTGGGTATGGTATATAACTTCCTGCCATTTATGATTTTTCCCATTTATACATCCCTTTCTAAAATGGATTTTAAATTAATTGAAGCAAGCTATGACCTTGGTGCAAACCCTGTAAAAACCTTTATGCGTGTGGTATTGCCTACCAGCTTGCCCGGTATTATTTCCGGTATCACCATGGTATTTATGCCCAGTGTAACTACCTTCTTTATACCGCGTATATTGGGTGGCGGCAATACCATGATGTTTGGAGATCTTATAGAAAATAAATTTTTAACCGAAGGCAACTGGAACGTTGGTTCTGCACTTTCCTTGGTTATGATGGTGCTTATCCTTGTAAGCCTTGGTATTTTGCGCAAGGTTGACCCGGAAGGCGAAGGGGGTAGTATGCTATGAGAAAACTCATTAACAGAGTATATATTGCTATCATACTATTTTTCCTCTACTTACCCATTGGCGTGCTTATTATTCAAAGCTTTAATGCAGGCAAAAGTCGTGCCAAATGGGAGGGATTTTCTTTTCGCTGGTATGGGGAACTTATAAAAGACCGTGCCATTATGGAGGCCTTGTATGTAACCTTATCGGTGGCCATTATTGCCGCCATTGTTGCAACCGTTCTTGGCACATTGGCTGCCATTGGCATTTTTGCTATGAAAAAACGCCCACAAGCCGTGATGATGACCTTAACCAATATCCCCATGACCATGCCGGATATTGTAATCGGCATATCTCTCATGCTTTTGTTCTTGTTTGCCAAAGTAGAACGCAGCTATTTAACCATGCTATTTGCGCATATTACCTTTAATACACCCTATGTAATACTTTCGGTAATGCCCAAAATTAAAAGCATGAACAAATTTAGCTATGAGGCGGCCTTAGACCTTGGCGCATCACCTTTTTATGCGCTGAACCATGTTATTATACCTATGATTAAACAAGGGATTATAACCGGTTTCTTGCTTGCATTTACCCTTTCTTTAGATGATTTTGTAGTAAGCTACTTTACATCCAGCCCACTGGTTAAAAACCTAAGTACGCTTATTTATTCCAAAACAAGAATTGGTATAGAGCCTACACTCAATGCCCTTTCTGCCATTATGTTCATTACCATTTTGGTATTGATGTTGCTCATTAACAAACGTAATTCTAAAAACGAAACAAATTATTAGGAGGATCCTTCATTGAAAAAACTATTTGCTTTTGCTTTATCTTTTCTGCTGGTATTTGCTTCTGTAGCTTCTTTGGCAGAAGGTGTTGTAAATGTATATAACTGGGAAGATTATATAGACGAACAAACCATTGAAATGTTTCAAGAAGAAACCGGTATTAAAGTAAACTACTTAAACTTCACCACCAATGAAGATATGATGGTGCAAGTAAGGGCAAACCCTGCCGCTTTTGATGTTGTTTTCCCATCTGACTATTGCGTAGAGCGCTTAATTGCAGAAAACAGATTGGAAGAGCTTAATTTTGACAATATGCCCAATGCAAAACAATATACTTTGGATTGGCTTAAAAACCCATCTTATGATAAAGACGCAAAATACTCCGTACCTTATATGTGGGGTACTGTAGGCATTCTCTACAACAAAAATGTTGTAAAAGAAGAAATCACTTCATGGGATGTTTTATGGGATACCAAATACCAAGGCCAAGTATTTATGTTAGACAGTATTCGCGATACCTTGGGTGTTGCATTGCAATCTTTAGGCTTTTCTATGAATACCAGAAATCCTTTAGAAATTGAGCAAGCCAAAGAAAAACTAATTGCCCAAAAGCAAAGCGGTATGGTAAAAGCCTACCAGGTAGACGAAACCAAAGATAAAATGGTTGCAGAAGAAGGCGCTCTTGCATTGGTATGGAGTGGCGATGCACAATATGCAATAGACCTTAATCCAAACCTTGCGTACGCCATTCCGCAAACCGGTACTAATATTTGGGCAGACGCTATGGTAGTACCTAAAGGTGCAAGAAACAAAGAGAACGCAGAACGCTTTATAGACTTTATGAGTCGCCCCGACATTGCAAAATTGAATGCAGAGGCTATTACCTACTCTACACCCAATATTGCCGCAGTTGAGCTTTTGGGCGAAACTTATAAAAATAATAATACACAAAACCCACCACAGGAAATTATAGACAAAAGCGAATTCTTTGCCGATATTCAAGATTTTATAGAGTTTTATAACGCTATTTGGTTGGAAGTAAAGAACGCAAAATAATCAACAAAAAAAGCCCGCAAAGGCTTTTTAAACCGTTAACAAAGTAGTTAACGGTTTTTTTAATATATTGAATTTACAATATAAGTGCAACAAAAAATGATTCATAGTTTTCTAATGCAATAGTGTTTGTAAAGACATTAAAAAATCAGGAGGAACTATGAACTGTTATAATCATTTTTCACTAAAAGAACGTGAATTGATTAAACATTTTCTTGATATAGGGAAAAATCACAAAATACAGCATTTACAGATAAATTATTTTTTATATTTTATAGAATACTTATAATAGCAAAAATCTTGCAAGCA
This sequence comes from Bacillota bacterium, assembly GCA_023396045.1. GTDB lineage: Bacteria > Bacillota > Clostridia > Christensenellales > Aristaeellaceae > JAAZPT01. The sequence goes on from JAEWXD010000050.1 coordinate 47,220, forward strand.
TTATTTTGCATATTCTAAAACAAGAGACTGTAGTTCAAATGTAATATAAATCGCAAACGGTCGTTTTAATATGCCGTTTCTAAAATATAGGGTCAGAAAAATTTATTATTATTTTTTAAATTATGTAAATAAATTGTGAAATTTATGGTATACTATTAACAATATGGATGGATAAAGCCTGTTGTTCTTGTGCCTTTTTGCAAAATCAGCGGTATACTCCAATATATGCCAAATCTTATTCATATTAAGGAGAGAATATATGATATATCAACAAAGCAAAGCCGGCGCACTGCGCACTGCGATATGCGTCGTTTTAGCGCTTTGCATAGTCTTGGGCCTTATGCCCGCAGGCTTGGCAAGCGAAGCCACCAGAGGAAACAGCAACTATCTGGCCTCAAGCAAAGAGTCCAGTGTTTCTATCTTTGTGCCTATGGAAACCAAGCCGGGGGAGTTTATGGCACCTTCCACAAAGGACTTTATCATTACCTATCCGGGCTACAACAACTGGTCTGTAGACGCCTATTGCATGAACTTTTATGCAGAATGGCCACAACCCAACGGCACCCAAGGGTGGACTTTGCATGATGAGGTAAATACCACGGCAGAGTTCAGCCAATTTTTGGGTACGCCAAAGTACCCGAGCCACCAGCGCTTTGCAAGCAACGACGAGATGAAGCTCGCCTACGGCTGGATAGCTTGGGCAGGGCATCCCGTTGATGCCATGGGCATACAGGACAGATATAACCTAAGCAATGAAGAATTCAAAGCCCTTACACAAGCGGCTGTTTGGTTTTTTTCCGATTCTGCCATTTCTGCATACGGCAATGTGCCGGGCACAGAGTATAATCACATAGATCAGATGGCGATTAAACGCAACGGCGTATGGAGCACTATAACAGATGCCCCCGAACAAAAAATGCTGGACGCCTTCTATGAACTTACATTAAACGGAGAGCTTCCTTCCAAAAAAATTCCGCCCGAAGTAAAGGCCGAACTTAATGACATTGTTTTTGGTGTGTTTACCGAAAAATCGGGCAAATATCAAAACCTTTTTACATCGCAGTGGAACCCCGCACCGGTGCGCCTTGCCGTTTCCAAACTGGACGAAAACGGTAACGCACTTTCTAACGCCGGGTTTAAGTTAAGCAAGTTAAATACCCCTAAAATTATTATCAAAGATACAGCGGAATATCCGGATCTTTCTACCGACAACCAAAATGCCGTAAAAACTTGGTTAAGTGGCAGCTCTCCAAAAGAGTGGATACTTACCCGCGGCAAATACAGATTGGAAGAAACATCTGCTCCCCAAGGTTATGCTACATTGCCTGCCGTGGAGTTTGAAATCAAAATAGACGGGTCTATCGTATATGCGGACGGAACGCCACAAAATGTTAAAGACGCCTATAAGCTGGAACGATTTGCAGACACTTTTGAGGGTGGCAATCAAATCGCGGGCATTGTAGATCCGCGCACGGTATACAACGAAAAAATCAGCGCCAAAAACCACAAAGACAACGTAGTACAAGTAAACTTCAGCAAAACCGCCATAAACGGCACAACCGAGCTAAAAGGCGCTCTGCTTAAAGTGGTAGAGGGCGAAAACGCAAACGGCACTGTTGTGCAGTCTTGGACTTCCGGCACTGTGCAAAAAGTGATCAACTTGGAAAAAGGCAAAACCTACACCATGGTGGAAACCACCGCTCCCAACGGTTTTGCCGTTGCAGAAAGCATTACATTCAGAATCATCAATAACGGCACGGTAGAAATCAAAGATGCCGGCGGCAACTTTACACCCGCCCAAAACAGCACCGTCGTTATGAAAGATGCGCCCCAAAACGGCTTTAAGGATGTTAAAATTTCTAAAGTAGGCCTTGGCGGCACAGAAGTACCCGGTGCAAGCATCGTGGTGCGCAACAACGCAGGGTTCAGCACACAATGGGTTTCCACCACACAGGAACACTCTATAAGTCTTGCCCCCGGCACCTACACTTTCCACGAAGAAGCAGCCCCTGCAGGCTATAAGGTGGTAAGCGACTTTACATTTACCGTTACAGAGGACGGCAATATTACAAATGTAAGTGCCGTTACAAGCGGCAAAGCAATTGCATCGGGCAACAAGCTCACTGTTACAGACAGCGTATGGCCAAGCGAAAACGAAAACGACAGCGATTCCCCCAGCCTTAACACTACAGTAACTGCCAATGGCAAGAGCGCAAGCGCTTCTGCTTCCGCCAAGCTCGAAGCAAACGAAGCAGGTCTTGTCTCTGTAAGCGACAGCATAGAATACCGCAACCTGATGCCCAACAAAGCTTACACAGTAACCGGTACACTTTATGAAGTACAGAACGGCACTTTAGGTCAAGCTAAATC
>JAEWXD010000046.1 GCA_023396045.1 Bacillota bacterium
TGAGAACAGCAAGACAACTATGGACATCTATGCAAGAGTAAAGTATAATAAACCAGAACAGCTATTCGATGTAGTAAATTCTGCATTTCATCAAGCTGTCCCCTCGTAAAAGTGGCCTGTTTTTTGGTTAAGGAATAGGACAACCGAGGGGCCGAGGCTCAAAAAAGCCCGGAATATCAAGGAAAATCATCGCTCAGACGATTGAAATACGGTTTAAAAGCAGCTCGTCGTGCTCCACAATTCAGCAAACGTTAATTTTGAAAGCCTCGATATATCGGGGCTTTTTTTGTAGGAAAATTTACATTTCAAAAAATAATACATAAAAATGCATTTCTCGATTTTTAATATAAGTTATTAAAAAAATGAAAAATCGTTTTTTCCTATTATTAACTGTGTAAGCCTCTGATAAAATAGAAACTGTTAATAAATTTTTCAACAACATAAAAAACGGGGTTTCCCCCGTTTTTTAATCTATAGATAGAATTTCAAAATGTGTATCATCTTCAGCCCTGGAATAAATTACAAAGCCCGGGTAAAAGAAACGTGCCGAAGTAATGTTTCTGGTACAGCCATTGGTACCTGTTACAAATTTATCATAGGAACCAATAGCAGCTTCTACCTGTTCCTTGGTGAGTATTTGCCCTACCAAACTTTTAGCACTCTCTTTTTGTTCTGCTACAGTTGGAATAGGATGAAGCTCTACATTCTCTATGTCAGTGGCTATCTTTTCTAACCATGCATATGTTTGTTCTTTGGCAGTACCAAATTCTTTTCTATGTATCACTAAACCATTATCCAATACAATAGAATTTGGTAGTAAAGATTTTAAGATATAAATGCTATCTGAAAAACCATCTTGCTTGTGTTCGTAGGAAGTATATGGAATGATAATTTTACCACTAAAGTCGTTTTCTTTTAGAAATGTATACAATGCTCTTGGTGGTTCGGCATACCAGTTTGGAAAGCCTAAATAAATATATTTATATTGACTTAAATCTTTATCAAACGGCTCTACTTCGGGATACAAACCTTTTAGTTGTTCTTCATTAAGAACGATTTTTTGAGTATCTTTTTTTGTTTCTGGATATACTTTTTTACATGAACGGAATATACATCCGACTTAGTTTGCTCTGCAATCCAAGTTGCGATAAAACCATTGGTACCGGTAATTTCGCCATTGTCTTTTACAAGCACACTGACAGAAGTACGAACATCCACATCATCACCCAAAGAATCGGAATATTCCTTTGCATTGACAATATTTTCACCACGCAAAAAATAAATGACCAATGAATTGGTATTTGCCTTTTCTACCATCGCACAAGTTGAAAATACAAAAGTCAAAGCAAGCAGTAAAGAAATGTATTGGAGTTTCGTTTTCATATGCTATTTCGCTTTCCTATTTACGCCATCGCTTACAATATTGCCTTCTTCGTCTACAACTTCATCTAAGTATATATCAAATCTTACTTTTCTACCTTCATGATCGATAAACCAGTTGCCACAATTGGACCATACAACCCAACCTTCATCCCAATATTTCACGTTTTCCAAACCCACAGATTGTGCATTATAAGCTTCTTTAGAAGCACCCCAACCATCACCGCAGAAGTGAACAATCGGCTTATCCATAGGAATATCATTATCATTATAGAACTTAACCATCAATTCTTTCATTGCGGGAGTTCCATCAGGATTTTCAAAAATACCGCCACTGGCATTCTTAGCACCTTGAATTCTACCCATTAAATCGTGGTAATCATAAGTAGAGTCAATTTTATCCCCACCAATGAGTGTACCTGCTGTATGATTATTTTCATCTTCCTCATTTGCGGCAAGCATAGCTTTTACTTCATCCATCCATACAATTTCTTCTGGATGTGGGATATCGCCGGAACCAAAACTTTCAATAGAAACTGGTTTTTCTACATTTTTTGTATCAACCGGAAAACCATTATAGTTCCAAGCGTTCATTAAACCGCTCATACCATAATATCTAACGCCTAAAGATCTTAGCATAAAGCCAAAGCGTGCAATAGGGCGTGTATCATTGGAAATACCAATAACGATAGAATCTTTATTAACACCATATTCCGGTAAGATAGAATCTCTAAATTCTTCAATAGGAACTAAAGAATACTCAACAGAATATTTTTCTCGTTTTTCCGGAGTATAAGAACGTGGTCTTTCATAAGTATTGGTGTTGATATGCACTGCACCGGGCACATGCCCTTCAGACAAATAGTTAGACTCATGCACATTGCCATAACTAATATCAAAAATACGAATTTTAGCTAAATCATCTGCAGTAAAAATAGAACTTGTAAGTTCTTCCAGACTATCATCTTTACCTGTAATATAATCAGACAAATCTTTTACTACTTCGCTTGGTAAGTATCTATCATAATTTAGATAGCTAACAAGATATTTGCCTTCGTCAATCAATTCTTTTGCATCAAATACCTTTACGGTTTCAATGTTTTGACTCTTTAAATAATTTGCAGCGCTTACTGCAGCGTTCTTTTCGCCTGCATAATCATAAACAATATAGGTTTTATCCTTACTTAAGGCGATTGCCTCATTATAGCTGTTTACTCTTTTTTCTCTTCTTTCTGCATTAGTAGCAAAATCTAACCATCTTGCAGAATATAGAACTGCATTTTCAAAATGCCCGCCATTTTTTGCACCTTGTAAAACCCAACCTGAATAAGCTTCTTGAGGTCTGGCATCAACCAAAACTACATTTTGACTTTCGCCATTGATGCAAGCCATTACTTCTTCTGCACTTGCATTGTTAAAACTTGTTGTTTCTACAATAGTATGAGTAGTTACTAATAAGCTAAAGGTGAAAATAACTACAAATACAAAATCCAACCCTCTTAAAAAAGAGATTTTTTTGTTAGATAATTCATAACAAGCTCCTTTATAATTTTATATTGAGAATTTTATTACTAAATGTAAAATATATCAACTATAAATGAATGTTTATACATTATAAAATTAAATATATGCATTTAATAATATACTACTGTATATTCATATACTTAAGTAATAATGCTAAATATGGAAAATTTTTCATCAAATATATATTGAAATTTGAAAAACAATATGCAATAATGAGAACATAAAAAATTGAATTGTAACAAAATCTATGTAAATGAGTCTATTTTTATTGCAAGAATAGGAGTAAAAAATGCTTACAACATATTTACAAAAGGAAATGGTGCAATGGCGCAGAGATTTACACCGTATACCCGAAATTGGTAACCATTTGCCACAAACAAGCAGCTATGTAAAGTCTATATTAGAAAAATATGGTATCTCTTACACTAACTATATGAACGGCAATGGCATAGTTGCAGAAATATTAGGGACTGCACCCGGCAAATGTGTAATGATTCGTGCCGATATGGATGCTTTACAAATAAAAGAAGAAACAGGACTTCCATTTGCATCAAATAACGGCAACATGCATGCCTGTGGGCATGACGGTCACACCGCTATGGCATTAGGAGCTGCTGTATATTTACAACAGCACAATGATTTTGCAGGTACAGTTAAAATCATTTTTCAGCCTGGGGAGGAATATCCCGGTGGCGCGTTGCCAATGATAGAGGAGGGCGCGCTTACAGGTGTAGATGCTATATTTGGTATGCATGAAGGTTGGCTAACAAAAGAAGTTCCCAAAGGAAGCATAGGCTTAAAAAATGGCGCTGCAATGGCCTCGATGGACAGATTCTTAATTCGTATACATGGCAAAGGTGGACATGGTGCCAGCCCTGAGCATACGAATGACCCCATTTTAATTGGGTCTGAAATTGTAATGGCTTTACAAAGGCTCTCCAGCCGTGAAGTGCGTGCAGTAGACCCTATAATAGTAAGTGTATGCCGTTTTTCAGGTGGCTTTAATCAAAACATTATTCCAAGTGAAGTAGAATTAGAAGGTACCGTACGAGCACTCAACCAAAATATCCGTGAATACTTAGCAAAACGCATAGAAGAAATTGCAAGTGGTATTGCAAATGTTTACGGTGCCAAAATTGAATATACATACGACTATAAATATCCCGCAGTAATCAACAATGAACAAATGTATAAGCTATGCAAAGAAACAGGCCTTGCACTGTTTGGCGAAAGCATGATATATGATATGAAAGACCCGTTGATGGGGGCAGAAGACTTTGCAGAATATGCAAAAATGATACCTGCAAACTATATGTTTATGAGTAACCCCGGTGAAGTTGATGGTGAAAATTATCCTCACCATCACTGCAAATTTGATATTGACGAAGCATATTTCACCCATGGTTCTACCCTATTTGCACAATGTGCACTGAACTATTTAAAAGAATATAAATAAATTATTTATATATTTTGAAAGGAGTTTTTGTATGAAAAACTTTAAGTTGCACCTTATTGTTTTGGCACTGGTTGTAGTTGCTGAATTAATAGGTGTTATCAACATTCCACTGGGTAGTGGCAAAATGGTATTATTACCTATGCTATACGCCTTGGTACTTGGTGTCTTCTTAACCCCTAAATTTTTGAAGATTGCTAAAGAAAAAGAGATGGAAGATGCAGGTTCATTGATTGGTATTACTTTGTTATTGCTTATGGCAAAATATGGCACCAACATTGGCCCTACACTACCAAAAATCCTTGCTGCTTCACCTGCATTGATTTTACAAGAGTTTGGTAACCTTGGAACATTGATGCTCGGTATCCCTGTTGCATTGCTTATCGGCTTAAACCGTGAAAGCATTGGTGCTGCACACTCTATTGCCCGCGAACCAAACGTTGCACTGATCGGCGACCGTTATGGATTAGACAGCCCTGAAGGTGAAGGCGTACTTGGCGTTTATATTGTGGGCACTGTATTTGGTACATTATTTGTTGGTATTATGGCATCCGTATTAGACGCTGCAAATTTCTTACACCCCTATGCACTTGCTATGGCCAGCGGTGTAGGTTCTGCCTCCATGATGACCGCAGGTGTAGCAACACTTTCTGCTGCGCACCCTGATATGGCTGAAATGTTACAAGCACTTGGGGCAAGCTCTAATATGCTATCCGGTTTAGATGGGGTTTACATGAGTTTATGGATTGCATTACCCGCTTCTGAATGGCTATACCGTAAAATAAAAGGCAAGAACGCACTTCCTCCAAGTATTAAACCGGAACTTAGTGATGACAGCGAAGCTATGAAAATAGTGAACGATGTTGAAGAATTAGAAATGAAGGAGGACAAATAAATGAAATTAAAAAATGCCTTTTTCGTGCTTTTAATCACTGCTGCACTATCTTTGGCAGGGCAAATGGTAAAACAAAGAGCATTTACTCTATTGGAAGCTTTACCCGGCATGTTGATTTTAGTGGTAGTATCCATCATTGGTATTGCACTTGCTAAATACTTACCTATTAAAATTCCTGCCGTTGCTTACATAGTAACCCTTGCTGTTATTATTACTGTACCCGGTTTCCCCGGTTCTGCTAAAATTTCTGAATTTACAAGCAAAGTAGATTTCTTGGCACTATGCACACCCATACTTGCCTATGCTGGTATTTATACAGGTAAAAACTTAGATTCTTTAAAGAAATCCGGCTGGAGAATTATTATTGTATCCTTATTTGTAATCTTTGGTACTTATTTTGGTTCTGCACTCATTGCACAAATTATTTTAAAACTTACAGGGCAAATTTGATAAAATTTTAATTGTCAAAGCACACTATGTTTTCCATAGTGTGTTTTTTTATTAAAAGGGGTGAAATGAGATATAATTTTAATTAGAAAAAATGTATATAAAAGTATTAACCATAGTCATTACATTAAAAAATGTGTTATGCACAAACAACATTATATAACAATAGTAAATAGAATAAATATCATACGCATAAAAAACTAACCACCAGCCTAACTGGTGATTTTCTGTATGTAAAAAACCGTTGGTTATTCTACCAACGGCTCATCTCTCACTAAACAGGAGAAAGGTTTTTTAAAATTGTTCTTGTACTTCTATTTCGCTATAACGGTTCATACCGGTACCGGCTGGTATCAATTTACCGATGATAACGTTTTCTTTTAAGCCCAAGAGATTATCGGTTTTACCCTTTAATGCTGCATCGGTGAGCACTCTTGTTGTTTCTTGGAAGGAACAAGCAGAAAGGAAGCTTTCTGTTGCAAGAGCTGCTTTGGTAATACCAAGTAAGGTTGGTTTAGCAGAAGCGGGTTCGCCACCATTGAGTTTTACTTGACGGTTTGTTTCTTCAAATGTGCCGCTATCTACTAAGCTACCCGGCAACATATTGGTATCGCCGGCGGTTACAATACGAACTTTACGCATCATTTGACGAACGATTACTTCAATATGCTTATCGGAAATGCTAACACCTTGTTGTCTATATACGCTAAGTACTTCACGCAAGATATAGTCTTGCACGGAGCGAACACCAAGGATTCTTAACAAATCATGTGGATTGATGGAACCTTCTGTGATTTGGTCACCCATTTCAATATGTTGACCATCTGTTACACGAATATGTGCACCAAAGTTGATAGGATATACCTTTTCTTCAGCATTTTCATCATCCGGAACAACCACAACTTCTCGTTTAGCTTTTTTGTCGCTTACCTTTACAGTGCCACGAATTTCACTTAAAACAGCAAAGTGTTTTGGCTTGCGTGCTTCAAACAATTCTTCTACACGTGGCAAACCTTGTGTAATATCTTCGCCGGACGCAACACCACCACTATGGAATGTTCTCATGGTTAACTGTGTACCAGGTTCACCAATGGCTTGTGCCGCAATGATACCTACAGCTTCACCAATATCAACATTATTACCTGTTGCAAGGTTCATACCGTAGCACTTAGAGCATACACCATGTTCACACAAGCATGTAAGTGGGCTACGGGCATACACCTCGGTAATGCCTTTTTCACAAATCAATTTTGCCATTTTATGGCTAATCATTTCATTGTCTTTTACAAGTACTTCTTTGGTAATTGGATCTTCAATATCGCCAATGGCTACTCTGCCTACGATACGATCTTCCAAGGATTCGAGCACTCTATCACCTACCATTAAGGCAGATAAGCGTTGACCACGAGGAGATTTACCACGCTTGGCAAAACAGTCATGTTCACGAATAATTACTTCTTGGGATACATCTACTAAACGTCTTGTTAGGTAACCGGAGTCTGCTGTACGCAAAGCGGTATCTGCCAAAGATTTACGAGAACCGTGGGAAGAAATGAAGAATTCAAGTGCAGAAAGGCCTTCGGAGAAGTTTGCACGAATTGGCAATTCAATAGCTTTACCACTTGGAGATACCATCAAACCACGCATACCGGCCAACTGACTCAACTGACCTTCGGAACCACGGGCACCGGATTCGATCATAATACGAATTGGGTTAAACTCACTCATTTGAGGTAAGATAAGTTTTTTAAGTTGATCGGTTGCACTGTTCCATGTAGAAGTAACGGTACGGTAACGTTCTTCTTCGGTTAACATACCACGACGGTGTTGTGCGTTGGTACGTTGCACAATGCTATCTGCTTTTGCCAATATTTCTGCTTTTTCTTTAGGAACGATGATATCGCCAACAGAAACGGTAACAGCGCCACGTGTAGAATAGTGGTAACCCAACGCTTTAATAATATCCAGCACGGTTGCAGTAATATGCACGCCATGTGTTTGGTATACCAAATCTACAATCTTAGAAAGCATCTTTTTGCCACAGTTTTGATCTACTTCAAGGGCAAACATTTCATCTAAGCAGGTACGTGGTTTTAAGCCGATATCTTGAGGAATAGCTTCATTAAATATAAGCTGACCTAAAGTACAGTCTATAATTCTTTCGGCTGTTTCACCATTAAAGCTGCGTTTTACACGCACTTTGATAGGCGCTTGCAAGGAAAGTTTTTCCATTTGATAAGCCATCATAGCTTCATCAAAGTCTGCAAATATTTTACCTGCACCAATGCCGTTTTCATTTTTCATGGTGAGATAGTAACAACCAATAATCATATCCTGGGAAGGAGAAATAACCGGCTTACCATCTTGTGGTTTTAAAATATTGTTGTGTGCAAGCATTAACATGCTGGCTTCTGCTTGTGCTTCCAAGCTGAGCGGTACGTGTACAGCCATCTGGTCGCCATCAAAGTCGGCGTTATAGGCAGTACAGGTGAGTGGGTGAAGCTTCATAGCTTTACCTTCTACAAGTACCGGTTCAAAAGCTTGGATACCGAGCCTGTGCAAAGTTGGGGCACGGTTTAATAGTACTGGGTGTTCTTTAATAACTTCTTCTAAAACGTCCCAAACTTGAGAAGACATACGTTCTACCATGCGTTTTGCAGTTTTGTTTTGGGCTGCAATTTTCTTTTCCATCAATCGTTGAATTACGAATGGTTTGAAAAGTTCCAATGCCATTTCTTTGGGCAAACCGCATTGGTAAAGCTTAAGTTCCGGACCAACTACGATAACGGAACGACCGGAATAGTCTACACGTTTACCAAGTAAGTTTTGACGGAAACGGCCTTGTTTACCACGCAATAAATCAGACAAGCTCTTTAATGCTCTGTTACCGGGGCCGGTTACGGTTCTACCACGTCTACCATTATCAATCAAAGCGTCTACTGCTTCTTGTAACATGCGTTTTTCGTTACGGATAATGATTTCCGGGGCGCCGAGCTCTAACAATCTTTTTAAACGATTGTTTCTGTTAATAACACGGCGATACAAATCGTTTAAATCGGAAGTAGCAAAACGGCCACCTTCCAATTGTACCATTGGTCTGAGATCCGGTGGGATAACAGGTAGTACATCCAAAATCATCCATTCAGGACGATTATTGGATGTGCGCAAGGATTCTACAACATCCAAACGTTTGATAGCGTTTTTACGTTTTTGACCTGCTGTATCTTTATCTTTTTCTTTATCGGTTAAGGCACTGATTTCTTTTTTTAATTCTTCGCTGATTTTATCTAAATCAACTTCTTGCAAAAGTTCTTTAATTGCTTCTGCACCAATACCTACACGGAAAGAACCTTTGCCGTATTTAGATTCCAGTTCGCGTTTTTTAGCATCTGAAATTACATCTAATTTACGCAAACCTGTTACTTTTGTATCGCCAGGATCCAGCACAATAAAGTTTGCAAAATACAAAACTTTTTCTAAAGTGCGGGGAGAAATATCCAAAAGCAAACCAATACGGCTTGGAATACCTTTAAAGTACCAAATATGGCTTACAGGGGCAGCAAGTTGAATATGCCCCATTCTTTCACGTCTTACCTTAGCGCGAGTAATTTGCACGCCGCATTTTTCGCAAACTTTATCGGTATCTTTAATTTTGGTGCGTTTATATTTGCCACAGTTACATTCAAAGTCCTTTGTAGGCCCAAATATACGCTCGCAAAATAAGCCGTCTTTTTCCGGTTTTAAGGTTCTATAGTTAATGGTTTCCGGCTTGGTTACTTCGCCATAAGACCATTCTAAAATTTGTTCGGAAGATGCCATTCCAATTTGAACAGCGTCTAAATTTTTTAAACTAAACAAAATATGCACTCCCTTCAAGGCTACAAGAAACGATGAGTTGATTAGAAGTTATCTTCTATCTCCGAAAAAGAGAAATCATCGGATTCATCTATGGAACCAAACATAGCATCATCAGCATCAAACACTTCACTGCCATCAATATCGATGTCGTCTAAGTTGATGTCGTCCATTGCAGTGTCAAAATTGATATTGAAATCTGTGCTATCTAAGTCATCTTCCAATTCGGTACCATCTAAGGTAATGTCATCGGTTAACGAATAGTCTGCAATGGTGGTCATATCTTCTGTTAGTTCTTCTGTATGGTGTGTATGCGGCTCTTCTTCTTCCCCTATATCACGCAAGGAAATTTGTTCGCCGTTTTTATCTAATACTCTAAAGTCTAATGCCAAGGCTTGCAATTCTTTTACAAGCACTTTAAAGCTTTCCGGAACACCAGCAGCCGGAATATTTTGGCCTTTGATGATGGCTTCGTATGCTTTTACACGACCGATTACGTCATCAGATTTAAAGGTTAGAATTTCTTGCAAGGTGTTGGCAGCGCCATATGCTTCTAAAGCCCAAACTTCCATTTCACCAAATCTTTGGCCACCAAATTGGGCTTTACCACCCAATGGTTGTTGTGTTACTAAGGAATATGGACCAACAGAACGAGCGTGCATCTTGTCATCTACCAAGTGGTGAAGCTTTAAGAAGTACATTACGCCAACGGTTACACGTTGTTCGAACTTCTCACCGGTTCTACCATCATAGAGAACGGTTTTGCCGTCTTCGCTCATACCTGCTTTTCGCATGCTTTCTTGGATATCTTCCCATGTAGCACCGTCAAATACTTGGGTTGCAACATGCCAACCCAACTTACGAGCAGCCATACCTAAATGCACTTCAAGCACCTGGCCAATGTTCATACGGGAAGGAACGCCCAATGGGTTCAATACGATATCCAGTGGTGTACCATCTGGCAAATAAGGCATATCTTCTTGACGCATAACACGAGATACAACACCCTTGTTACCGTGACGACCTGCCATTTTATCGCCTACACCAATTTTACGTTTTTGTGCAATAAATACACGTACCAAGTGGTTCACACCCGGGGATATTTCATCTTTGTCTTCTCTGGAGAACACACGAACATCTACAACCACACCGCCTTGGCCATGAGGCACACGCAAGCTGGTGTCGCGCACTTCTCTTGCTTTTTCGCCAAAGATGGCACGAAGCAAGCGTTCTTCAGGGGTTAAGTCTGTTTCCCCCTTTGGTGTTACTTTACCTACCAAGATATCCCCTGCACGAACCTCAGCACCAATACGGATAATACCGTTTTCGTCTAAGTCTTTAATAGCATCTTCGCCAACGTTAGGAATATCTCTTGTAATTTCTTCCGGGCCTAATTTGGTATCACGAGAGCCACATTCAAATTCTTCAATATGGATGGAAGTATAAATATCTTCCTTAACCAAACGTTCAGAAATAAGAACAGCGTCTTCATAGTTGTAGCCTTCCCAAGTCATAAAACCGATGAGCATGTTTTTACCCAAACCGATTTCGCCACATTCTGTGCTGGGGCCATCTGCGATGAGTTGGTCTTTTTCAATGCGGTCGCCCACATTGATTACAGGATGATGGTTAATACATGTACCTTGGTTGGAACGAACGAATTTAGACAATGGGTAGCTGTGTCTTACGCCTTCGTCATCTTTAATGATAATTTCGTCGGCGCTAACATAATCTGCTACGCCTTCGTGTTCGCTAAGAACAACAACACCGGAGTCGTGTGCAGCTTTGAATTCCATGCCCGTACCTACAATAGGTGCTTCCGGAATAAGTAGTGGCACTGCTTGGCGCTGCATGTTGGAACCCATGAGTGCACGGGTAGCATCATCATTTTCCAAGAAAGGAATCATGCTGGTAGCTACAGACACCATCTGCCTAGAGCTTACGTCCATGTAGTCTACTTGGTTTTTAGGAACGGTTAAAATATCTTCCTTATCACGAACAGCAACTACATCGTTGATAAATTCGCCATTTTCGTTAAGAGGTTCCGTTGCTTGCGCAATTTTGAACAAGTCTTCATCGGTGGCGTTCATATAGATAATATCATCGGTTGCTCTGCCGGTTTCTTTATCTATTCTACGATATGGTGCTTCTAAGAAACCGTATTCATTGATTCTTGCATAAGTGGTTAAAGAACCAATCAAACCAATGTTTGGACCTTCCGGGGTTTCAATAGGGCAAATTCTGGAATAGTGAGAATAGTGAACGTCTCGCACTTCCATAGAAGCACGATCTCTATTTAAACCACCTGGGCCTAACGCAGAGATACGACGTTTATGTGTTAATTCTGCCAATGGGTTTGGTTGGTCCATGAATTGACTTAATTGAGATGAACCAAAGAATTCACGAATGGCAGCCGTAACAGGACGGATATTGATTAAATCGCTTGGTTTTAATTCGCTCAATTCCGGAGCGGTAGCCATTCTTTCACGAACAACCCTATCCAAACGAGATAAGCCAATACGAATTTGGTTTTGTAATAATTCACCAACGCTTCTTAAACGACGGTTACCCAAATGATCAATGTCGTCTGTTTCGCCAATGCCGTGAGGCAAGCCCAACATATAGCTTACTGAAGCGAAGATATCGTCTGTAGTAATATGTTTTGGCATTAACAAGTTAATATTGGCACTAAGAGAAGCTTTTAAATCTTCAATACTATTATTATTGGCTTTATAGTTTTCTAAAATAGACATCAAAGCCGGGCCGTAAACATGTTCTAAAATACCTGCTTCTTTAGGATCAAACGGCAAATATTTACTTGCATCAACAAAACGGTTACCTACAACTTTTACATCTGTATTATCTTCACCTTTTACAATAACAGAAAGAATACCGGCATTTTGGATATCTTCTGCAACAGAAGCAGAGATTACTTCGCCAGCAGAAACCATAATTTCGCCTGTAAGAGGATTAATAACATCTTCTACAGAAACTTTACCTATAATTCTGGGTGCAACACTAAGTTTTAAGTTGAATTTATAACGACCGACACGCATCATATCATAGCGACGATGGTCAAAAAAGAAAGAGCTTAATAAATTGGTGGCGCTGTCTACACTTGGTGGCTCGCCCGGTTTTTGTTTTTTATAGATTTCAATTAACGCTTCGTCTGAGTTGATGGTTTTATCTATATTTTGCAAAGTAGCCATTAAACGTTCATCTTCACCAAAGAAATCAACAATTTCACCGGAAGAGCTTAAGCCTAAGGCGCGAACAAGTTGTGTAATAGGTAATTTTCTGGCACGGTCAATACGAACCCATAAACCATCATTGCTATCGGTTTCATATTCTAACCAAGCACCACGAACAGGAATAACTTGGGAGCTAAATAATTTTTTACCAGATTTATCGTATTGCATATCATAGTATGCACCGGGAGAGCGAACCAATTGGCTTACAATAACACGTTCTGCACCATTGATAACAAAAGTGCCATGTTTGGTCATCAAAGGGAAGTCGCCCATAAACACTTCGGATTCTTTAATTTCGCCAGTTTCCGGATAATGTAACCTTACCTTTACCTTTAATGGAGCAGCATAGGTAAGATCTCTTTTTCTACAATGTACTTCGTCGTATTTTGGTTTTTCTAATTTGTAATCCACAAATTCTAAAATCAATTTTTTAGAGAAGTCTGTAATAGGAGAAACATCTCTTAATACTTCTAAAAAATCAGATTCTAAAAACCTTTGGTATGAATTTTTCTGAACCTCAATGAGATCCGGCATGTCTAAAGACTCTGGTACACGAGAAAAATTCATACGTGTACGCAATTTTCCTCGTTTTACTGGATGTGGTATTTGCAAGTAAGCCATCTAATAATCACCCCTCAATATTTACAAAGCACGAACAATGTGCAAACAGGTTGCTATTTGTATCAAAATATATATTTATATATTTTGATACACAAACAATAGGCGCACTTTTCGATACTAATGCAATTTAAAATTATAGCACAACACCACCGCAGTGTCAACAAAAATACAATAAATTATAAATTATTTTTATATTAAAAACTTTAGCTTATCAAGCTAAAGTTTTTAAAATTATTTACTTAGTAAATAGTATAAGGATTTAACCAATGTGCCGGTTGCACCTTCTTTTAGATATTTATATGGGCTATCTATATAAGCTGTGCCGGCTATATCAATATGCATCCACGGGATATCTTTGCAAAGGAATTCGCCTACAAACAAACCGGCGGAAATGGTGCCACCGAATCTGCCGCCAGAGTTCTTAAGGTCTGCTACTTTGGAATCGTTCATTTTACGGAAATATTCCATATTAGGCATCATCCAAACATCTTCACCGGCACGAAAGCTTGCTTCCTGCAATTCTGCATAAAATGCATCATTATTGCTTACAACCGCACTTACTTGTTCGCCCAAGGCAACCAAGCATGCCCCTGTTAATGTAGCTAAATCAATCAATTTTGTTGCACCAAGATGGTTTGCAGCATAATATACAGCATCTGCCAATGTGAGCCTCCCTTCTGCATCTGTATTCACAATTTCAATGGTTTTGCCACTCATAGAAGAGATAATATCCCCATTTTTATAGCCATCACCAGAAATCATATTTTCGCATGCTGCTACTACAGCTACTACATTTACTTTTGCTTTTAGGTTTGCTATAGCATGCATTGCACCAATAACAGTACCTGCCCCACCCATATCACAGAACATAGTAACCATACCAGTTGCAGGCTTCAGCGCATAACCACCACTATCATAGGTGAGGCCTTTGCCTACCAAGGCAATGCGTTCATCAGAATCCGGATTACCATTATATTCCATAACAATCAGTTTGGGTTCTTTTGCACTTGCACGTGCAACGCTTAAGAAAGCAGCCATATTCAGTTTTTCAATTTCTGCTTTATTATGTACTGTAACTTTTACGCCAACTTTTTCCAATTCTTCTTTGGCAATATTGGCTAAGGTTTCCGGATAGATATAGTTTGCCGGTTGATTTACAATGTTTCTGGTTAAGAAAATGGCTTCCATTAATTTTTCTGTTTGTTCTATACCCAATTTAGCACGCTCTTCTTTGCCGGGAATTGGGTTATAGTTTACAGTAATTTGTGGCAGTTCTTTTTTATCGCTTTTAAACATATCAAAGCGATAGCATGCATGCATCATACCCTCAGAAATGGCTTGTGCCAGCTTCATATTACATAAACCATTAAGCTTGGGAATTTGCAAAGTAATTTCTTCTACTTTATTATCAATCAAAACATTGGCTACTTTAAAGAAAGTTTTGCGCATTTGTTCTAAATCAATTTTTTCTTCTTCCCCCATGCCGATATATAAATGGCCTTGAAGTTGTGCATCCACATAATAATATACTTCTTCCGCTTTGGCAGAGAAGATTTCTTTTTCTTTTAAATACGCAATATAATCGCAACAAATATTGTTTTCAAAAATCAATTTTGCTTCTACGCCACCGGTTTTACCTACTAAAAATTTCATAGTGCCTCCTAATTTTTTTGATACTACTATTATAACACAGTTTTACACTACAAGTGTAACATTATGGAACTTGGAAAGGTGGTAAAGTATGTTCTGCCGGCTGCATTTTTACTTCTGTTGACACAGGAGTAAATTCAAAATATTGCATAACTGAAGACGGTAACGGTAATCTTTGTATTTTTTCTTTTATAGCATTACCCCATGGGGAGTATTGCAAAACAACATAAAAAGCTAACACAATAAAAACTAAAAGAATAAAAAAACGTAATAATCTATGTTTTTTCTTGGGTTTGGTTTTATTTGCCCCTATTTTTTCTATGGCTTGTTTGCGTTTGGCTTGATAAGCTATATTAGGAGCTTGCGTAATAGTATTGGTAGCAGGCACAAGTTCTTGCTTTGGAGCATACACATTCTCTACTACAAAGCGATTCATATGAGCAATTTCTTTAATAAAGCGTTCATCTTTACTGGTGTTAAAAAAATTGATAAAGGAAAGCAGTTCATGTATTGCATTAATACTGTTATAAGTGTAATTTTCCTGCAACATGCTTTTTAAATTTTGCGCAGAAAACTTTTCTTGGTATTGCAATAAGAGTTTCGTTTTTAAATACAAAAATTCTAAAGTAGTTTTTTCATTTTCTTGGCTTGCAAAATAGGCTACCAAATGTTTGCTCAACGTTTTATGCTTTATAAATACACTTAATAATTTTTCGTATGATAAGGTTTCAAAGCGAATTTCATTTTTGAATATACTATGCTCCCCAAGTTGTGCATCTTCTTCCAAAATATACTGTTGGTTTGCTTGTATGTTTTGCACAGCTTCTGTATACAAATGTGGCAACAGAGCAATGGTACTCTGTTGCAATTTAAAATATACCTCTTGTAACGTTAAAGATTTCATAGCTTCCCCCTACTAATACTCTTCTGATAATTTAACGAAAACGAAGCCGTTTTCATTCCTTACTATAGAGCCATCGCTGGGATATACAGGCATTGCCTGTAAAGATTCCACCAATTCATCTGTAAGCACCGCTTGTAGTGCTTTGATAGAATGCATTTCATCTATTGAATCAACGGGGTAAATAAAATTATAAAAGCCTTGAAAATAGTTGATATATTTATCCGCCGAATACATATTCGGTGCACTTATTTCTGAAACAGCTATGCTGTGAAAGTTGGTTTGACTTAACAACTGTTCCAGCTCTCCCCCCAGAGAAGACTTACCAATAAAAACAACTCTGTCATACGATTCAAAACCCGGTGTAGATTCTATTCGTAATAGCAAGCGCGATGTATAAGCATCAGCTTGTTTTTGAGCCAAATACAGAGCCATATTGGTACTGCTTATACTTTGTAAATTACAAAAAACCAATACAGAAACAAGTAAGGCCATACCAAATTTTATTATTTTTTGTAATGGGCTGTATTTACGCCAACCATCTATAAACAGTAAAGGCATCAAAAAATATAATACATTGGAATAGCGTATCAAAACATGGATATCTGCAATACCCATTACATGAAAAATTGAAAATGCCAAAGGCAATAAAAATGCAGCAAAACCAACTGCAACCACTTGTAAAATTGATTTTCCAAATAAACTATGTATGAACCATAGCAGAAGTAAGCAAAGGTAAACGATAATAAAGGGTTTCATGATTTCCGGAAATATTACAGCTTCCTCGCCCAAAAATTGCTGATAAAATTCTGTATACGCTCTACCAATACCCGTAAACAAGCTTTCTATAGTGAATGTGCCCATTGTATCTACACCTTGGTATGCAGCGTTCAAGCTTTGTTTGTTCAAAAGTATCTTTGTTATGCTTATATAAAGTATCATAGCCAATACAAATACGAGTATAACTTTTAACATTTTTAAAAAAAGCGCCTTATCAAAACCTTTTTTTAAACAATACTGCATAAAATATAGTGTGCATAAACCAACATAAAAGCCAACATAGGCTTGGTAGCAAGCTAAAGAGAGCACCATTGCAAGCACCGCCAAAGGCAAAGCCCAATTTTTTTGTAAAGCTAAGTATAGTGCCAAATGCATAAGCAAAAACGCAAACATATATGGAGAAAAAAACTTTGTATAAAGCAAGGTAGCAGATAAAGATACCCATGTTAACATTACACTTGCAATGGCAAGGATTTGTAAAATATAATGAATTGAAAAAATTTCACAAATAAGATATATAGCTATGCCAATATACAAAAAACCGAGCATAGCGGAAAACCATGGTGTGCTTATAGAAAAACTTTCTATGGCCATAGAGATATGCAATAGCCATCTGCCAGATGAGGTTAGATCTTGTGCTTGCAACATATTAAAAATATCATCATGGTTATAAAATTTATTGCTTATAAAAAAGCCGTGAACCAGTATGCCAACGCAAACACAGCATATAATGCTAAATAATAATCTTTTCCATTTGTTACTGATAACCATAATTACCTCAAGACAACGCTACCGTTTTCTTTTTCTACTTTATACAATTTAGGGAATTCTATTTCGGTTGCAAATAACGATAAATACTGCTCTTTAAAAACATCTTCATAATCTGCATATAAATAACAATAATCAAATTCTGTAAGCCTTTGTGCAAGGCCATTTACATCTATCTCAGTAATCCAATCAATGGTTGTCATAGTATTATCTAAATTGATATTGTGTTCTAATAATGCATAGTACATTTGATGATGAATTAAAATATCTTCGCCAGAACTATTGTTCATTATTAAAAAGAGTTTTGTATTGCCTGGCATTTCACGAGCAATGGTATGCGCATGGTTTTTCCCTTCTTTTAGCTCATAATCATACATGCTTCTTTTTATTTCCCCCATTGGAAACAATAAAGCTATACTTGCAAATACCGCAAGCAATACACCAAATTTTGGCCAAGTAATTTTATGTAATACACCCTGTAATAAAAGGTATACTGCAAAAAACAACTGTGCAAAATATGCAGTGGACAAATAACGCTGCTGGCTTGCGAACTGATATTCTTCATAACCAATTTTAAACAAATATACAGGTAATAATGACACAAAATATAGCAACACAAATACTGCAAGTTGGCAACTTACAACAATGGCTTTTTTTCTATATTCTTTCGCAGTTACAAAAATAGCAATTAAATTTAACAGTAATTGAAATATAAAAGCAAATAAAGGCGAAAAGAATTCCGGCAAATTCCACCATTGCACAGCGTTGCTTTGTAACACCATAGAGGAATAGGCAAAACTTTTAAAATAATCAACGATTAACTCTAACTGTTCCTCGGTCGGTTGTTGTATTGCTGTGAGTATATTTCGCAATGTAATATCAGAACTTTCTTTCACGCCTGCAACTTGTATTGCATATTGAAATAGAAAATAACAAGCAAAAGGTAAAAGAACCAATAATAGTGAAATATAATTTTTAGCACGAATAAGCTTAAAAGCATATAACCCAAAGGTACAAAGCAATAGCAATACTACTAAAAATATTCCAGACTCTTTACTTAATGCCAATATAGAAAGCACTATTGCAAACAAAATAGTTTCTGAATAATCTTTAAATGGATTTTTACAAAGCATTAAAAAGGCATAGGCAAGCAAAAAGCCTATAAAGAAATCTATAAACAAACTGGTATAATAAAAATTATTATCAAATTCATAACTGTTGGCATAGCTTTGTGGCAATAATACCATGAGCGCCAACACTAAGGGAATTGCAAAATAACTTGCTTTTGTATTTGGTATAAAACGAACAAATAAACTGCCTGCCAAAATAGCATAGGCAAAAAACAATATATTTTCACTCCAAAAGCCTTGCATATGCATAAGTAAGAGTTGAAACGCCGGCATAGCAAAAGGATAATTTTGCATGTCTGTATAAATAAAAGAATTTACACCAATATGGCTGGCACCGGAAAAAAACAAATGTTTCGGTACAGCAGCCCACAAACGCAATTCATCCCAAAGCATTGGAGCACTGTTGCGAGTAATGAAATATACGATTGGTACAAAACAAAGAAAGCAAACAATACCCGGCTTAAAAAAGCTGAGTATATTTATTTTTTGTTTATATATTTTAACTATGCCCCATACCATACTAAATACGTGAAGAGCAATAATACCATAAAAACCGAACTTGTGTGCACCAAAAGCAATAAATGGCATATATAAAAGTGTGCTACCGAGCAAAGAAAATGGTATGAAACGAACAACCTTTTGCTTTTGCCGGGCAAACATAAATATTGGCAAAGCCAATGAAAAAAGTAAAAAATAGATAATAACCATAAAAATAAAAAAAGTGCCAACTTGCGCTGGCACTATATAATTAGAATTTTAAAGCGTTCAATTTTACAGAAGGACCCATTGTGCTGCTTAAGTAAGCAGAACGAATATAAGTACCTTTGGCTGCAGATGGTTTAGCTTTGATGATAGCTGCCATTAAAACATTTAGGTTTTCTTCTAAGTTAGCAGCTTCAAAAGATGTCTTACCAATTGGGCAGTGAATAATAGCAGTTTTATCTACACGATATTCTACTTTACCGGCTTTGATTTCATTAACAGCTTTTGCTACATCTAAAGTAACGGTACCGCTCTTAGGGTTTGGCATTAAGCCTTTAGGACCAAGAACACGACCTACAGGGCCAATTTTACCCATCATATCAGGGGTGGCAACGATAACATCAAATTCAAACCAGTTTTCGTCTTTGATTTTTTGAATGTATTCTTCGCCACCGGCATAATCTGCACCAGCTTGCAAAGCTTCGTCAATTTTTTCGCCACGAGCAATAACCAATACGCGAACTTTTTTACCAGTGCCATGAGGTAATACTACAGCACCACGAACTTGTTGGTCTGCATGACGAGGATCTACGCCCAAACGAACAGAAAGTTCGATTGTTTCGTCAAATTTAGCTTTAGCAGTTTGTTTTACCAAGTCAATGGCATTGCTTGGATCATAAGCTACTGCTTTATCGATAAGCTTAACGCTATCGACATATTTTTTTCCATGTTTCATTCTATATCCTCCTAGTGGTACAAGCGGAATAATCCTCCCACTTTTCTGTTATTAAAATTCGTCGCAGTTAACGCCCATGCTACGTGCAGTACCGCGAACCATTCTCATTGCAGATTCAACGTTAGCAGCATTTAAGTCAGGCATTTTTAAGGTAGCTATTTCTCTTACTTGATCTACTGTAAGTTTACCAACTTTTTCACGGTTTGGTTTAGCAGAAGCAGATTCGATACCAAGAGCTTTTTTGATTAGAACTGGAGCTGGTGGTGTTTTTGTAATGAAAGAATAGGTACGGTCTGCATACACAGAGATAACTACTGGGATAATTAAACCCATATCTTTTTGTGTGCGTGCATTAAAATCTTTACAGAAACCAGGGATATTTACACCATGTTGACCCAAAGCTGGACCAATTGGTGGTGCAGGGTTAGCTTTACCTGCAGGAATTTGTAATTTGATAATTCCAACTACTTTTTTTGCCATGAAAGGCACCTCCTTAAAATGTGGTATATCGGATAATATCCTCCCACGCCTTGCTATGCAAGGCAGAGTTTAGGCTATTGTTGTACTCTTGCAACTTGATCCAAAGCGTACTCTACAGCAACAGATTTACCCATAAAGTTATTTACGCGAACTTTTAGCAACTGACGTACAGTGTCAACATCTTCAACAACGCCAACAAAGTTCTCTAATGGACCAGTTAAAATACGCACTTCTTCGCCTATAGCTATGTTAAATTCCACACTCTTTTCTTGCGTAGATAACATAGTTTCGACTTCTGCATCGGTTAACGCAATGGGTTGACTATCTGGGCCAACAAAACCAGTTACGCCCCTTGTATTACGAACTACATACCAACTTTGAGTAGTGTTGATCATATGTACAAGCACATAGCTAGGGTATACCTTGCGTTGTGATTTCACGCGACGTCCACCACGAATTTCCTCTACTTCTTCCAGAGGAACCCTTACATCAAAAATAAGGTCTTGCATATTGTTGTTTACGACTGCTTTAAGCAAAGTATCTTTTACTTTATTTTCGTAACCGGCATAGGTATGCACAACATACCAACATGGTACTTGATTTTTTTCGTCTGCCATGAAATTTCTCCTAAGGGATTGCACGGAAAAACCGTACAATCCCATCATTTAATATATACAGGCCGAACAATTAAAAAATATTACTGAGCAATGTTACCAGTTGTGTTGCACCAGTATCTAAAATACCGATAACAATACCCATAAAGAGCATAAACACTAACACAACTGCGGTGTAGTTTAATAATTGTTTGCGTGTAGGCCAAGAAACTTTTTTAAGTTCATGCCACATACCAGTAAACGCTTTCACGATTTTACCTGGAATGGCTTTCACTTTTTCTAAAAAAGTTTTTTTAACGGGTGTGTTAGACATAATTTCACTCCCCTACCGGCTATTTCGTTTCTCTATGTAATGTATGTTTTTTACAGAAACGACAGTATTTTTGCAATTCAATACGGTCCGGTGTGTTTTTCTTATTTTTCATAGAATTATAGTTGCGTTGTTTGCACTCGGTGCAAGCAAGACAAACCTTATTGCGGGCAACGCTTGCCACGTTGGCCACCTCCTGCCTTTATTTAGATAGCTCATATAGAGCAAAAGCCCTATATGAGTTGTAAGGTGATTAGCCTAAAATTTTGGAAACAACACCGGAACCAACGGTACGGCCACCTTCACGGATAGCAAAACGTAAACCTTGTTCAATAGCGATAGGTGTGATAAGTTTGATTTCCATGTCAATATG
>JAEWXD010000006.1 GCA_023396045.1 Bacillota bacterium
GTCTAATATGTTTTATGTAATGGCAGGGGCTTTGGTGCTTTCTATTTGTATAGAAAGCTTTATTCCCTATGTGCACCATGTAGAACAAGCACAAAAAGAAGAGAGCTATAAGCAAAGTCTACAAGCCGGTTTTTCTTACGTAAAAAATCACAAAGGTATTTTATATATCTTAATTTATGTTGCCTTTACCAATGGTATTAGCGAAGCCTCGGTGATGTTTCGCCAATGGTTTTTTCAAAGCGCACCGCATTTAAATGAAATTCTGCTTGGCACCGTTATTTCTGCCAGCATGGTGGCAAGAGTCATTGCCAGCGCTTTGAATACCAAAATCAAAGTGCCAAAAGAAAAACGATACCCTGTAACCAAATGGGTATACTTGTTGTATGAGCCGCTTACAAGCATTTCATTGTTTTTGGGTTACCCTTTTATTATAGCAGTCAACATGCTGGCAAACTTTAGCGGGCAATTTACCGCTACCTTGCGCCAGGCTGCTTTTGCCAATTATGTAGAACGCAATATGCGTGCCAGGGTAAACTCTATAATGGGTTTTCTAATTTCGGTTAGCTTTATTACAAGCTATTTGCTGGCAGGCATTATGGGCGAAATTATGCCCTATCGTATTGCATCACTTTTACTTGCAGGAGTAAACTGTGTTGGTGTATATTTCCTTATTATTCGCACCAAAGCCCATGTAAAACCCGTGTATGAAAGTGAACGAACAGAGGAAACCGAAGAAGCAGAAGAAAATGAAGCAAAATAGGTTTTTATCTCTATACATGTGAATATAGAATCCCCTTGCATCAGGCTGTTAAGCCAAAGGTAAGGGGAATTTTTTATTATACTGTTTGTATTTGTAATGGCTTTTGATGTATAATTCCTTTTCTTAATAATGATTTTTCGTGCCGTACTATATAGGTAAATGTATCTGTTAAAGATAAAAAGATACGGGGTTGTTTGTGGTAATGTATTTCATTAGGGGCCTTTATTAAATTAATATGATATACGTTTTAAGGTAGTGTTTGTGTATTGATTCTCCATTTGCCGATAGGGGTTTGCATTTCATAAAATGGTGCATTATATTGTGTAGCATAGCCTTCTTGCTTACAAAGTATATCCAAACATTCAATCGTTTCATTTTTTCTAACCTGTTGAAAAGATGGTACAGAAATAAGTAAATTCTGTTTTGGTTTGGGGCTACAATACTTGCAAGGCTTTAATTTGGCATGTAAGGCATCTTCATATTTAGAAAATCCACGCAAATAGGGTATATGTTCTAATTTGCTGTATTTCATGGTGTGAAAGGTTGTATATCCAATACCTGCCCAAAAAGCAAAATTAGGGTTGGTAAGTGTATATACGTCATTCAATGTAGTTGCGTTTAATTGCTCGGTTTGTAATTGCTCTGATACTTGTATACCTTTGGCACAACAGACACATGGTTGCAGTTCTTTTTTTATACAATTTACATAAGAGTCATACCCTTTTATAAGCCAAGCGCTTTTTAGCTTTTGACAGTTATTTCTATGCAATAATTTTTCGCTTGCATCATAGAATACGTTTGGGATAGGGTTACAGTGAGGGCAAGCATTTTAGGTTCTCCTATGTTGGTAAATACTATGTTATTTATAGTCTAACAGGATATTCCCTGTTATGTAGTGCTATTAAATGGACAATAGAGCGTTTGGCGCTTTTTGACAAAAAAATAAGCACTGCTTATGCAATGCTTATGATTTGTTTTACAGCAATCCTCCAATGGCACTAATCAGTGGTGCAAATACAAGGGTTACTATGGTCATCAACTTAATTAAAATGTTAATGGCAGGGCCGGAGGTATCTTTGAATGGGTCGCCTACAGTATCGCCAACAACGGTTGCCTTGTGGGCTACGCTACCTTTACCACCGTGGTGGCCTTCTTCTACATATTTTTTTGCATTATCCCAAGCACCACCGGCATTGCTCATAAATACAGCAAGCATAATACCAGTTACCAAGCTGCCTGCAAGTAAACCACCCAGCGCATTGGGTCCAAGTAATAGGCCTATAGAAAGTGGAGCAATAACAGCCAGTATACCGGGAATGAGCATTTCTTTTAAAGCCGCCGTGGTAGAAATAGCTACACAGCTCTTATAGTCCGGCTTTTGTGTACCTTCCATAATGCCGGGCATTTCTCTAAATTGTCTACGCACTTCGGCAATCATTTTGTTGGCTGCCTTAGATACAGATTCCATTGTCATCGCAGAGAACAGGAAGGGCAGCATACCGCCAATAAATAAGCCAATAATTACACGGCTGTTTAATATATCAATGTGTCTTAGGTTTACAATTTTTGCATAGGATACAAAGAGCGCAAGAGCAGTAAGTGCAGCAGAGCCAATGGCAAAGCCTTTACCCATGGCAGCGGTTGTGTTGCCCACAGCGTCTAATTTGTCTGTAATTTTACGCACATTCTTGTCAAGGCCGGACATTTCTGCAATACCGCCGGCGTTGTCTGCAATGGGGCCATATGCATCAACTGCAACAGTGATGGCAGTGGTAGAAAGCATACCTACGGCTGCCAATGCAATGCCATACAGACCCATGGCTTGGTAAGCGAAGAATATACCGCCACAAATCAACAGTACCGGTATAGCTGTAGATTTCATACCTACAGCCAAACCACTGATAATTGTGGTGGCGCTACCGGTTTCAGATTGGTCTGCAATTTGGTGTACGGATTTATAGCTGTCAGAAGTATAAATTTCTGTAATAAGGCCAATCAGTACACCAACGATAAGTCCGCAAGTAACGGCAATGGCAGCATAATAATTGTGGAATATCCATTTGCTTGCTACAAAGGCGCTCATAAATACCAATGCTGTAGAAATGTATGAGCCAGCTTTCAAAGCTTTGTGTGGACTTGATTTTTCGTCTGTGCGCACAAAGAATGTACCAATCATGGAAGCAATTAAGCCCAAACCGGCAATAAGCAGCGGGTAAAGAGCACCGCGGGCAGAATATATGATGGCACCCAACGTAACGGCAGATACAATAGCACCTACATAGCTTTCAAAAAGGTCTGCACCCATACCGGCTACATCGCCTACATTATCGCCTACGTTATCGGCAATAACGGCGGGGTTACGAGGGTCATCTTCGGGAATACCGGCTTCTACTTTACCAACAAGGTCGGCACCTACATCGGCAGCTTTGGTATAAATACCACCACCTACACGTGCAAATAATGCAATGGAAGATGCGCCTAAGCTAAAGCCGGATAACACTTCCGTGTTTTTTGTAAATAGGTAAATGATACTTACTCCCAAAACACCTAAGCCGGCCACACACATACCCATTACACTACCGCCTGCAAATGCAATAGAAAGAGCCTTGTTCATGCCGCTTTCTTTGGCAGCATTGGCTGTACGCACGTTGGCTTTGGTTGCCACGTTCATACCAAAAAATCCTGCCAATGTAGAAAACAAAGCACCGCCAACAAAGCAGATGGCAGTAATCCAGCTGCCTGTGCCAAAGCCAATCAAAAAAAATAGAACCACTACAAAATATACCAATATTCTGTATTCTGCACTTAAGAATGCTTGCGCACCTTCTGCTATGGCGTGGGCAATTTCTTGCATTCTTTCGGTACCGGGGTCCTGTTTTTGTACTTTGCGAGAAAGTATTCCAGCAAACGCTAAGGCAAGCAGCCCCATAATTGGAACTACTTTAAGTAGAAACTCCATATAAATCCTCCAAGATTATTTTTTGATGGTACTATTTTAACATATTTTCTGAATAATGCTATACTTTTTTTGCAAAAAAAATTAAAAATTTTATAAAAAAAGGATAATTTTAGAAAAATTATTATAAAAATCAATAGATAGAGGCATAAAATAATTTGAAAAGAATAAAAATAATACAAAATGCTGTTCTAACACTACATTAATAATTTTTTTGCAAATAAAAAATCTGCCTTAGGGCAGGTAAAAATTATGAATGTAATCTTTTTTCTTTAATATGATAACGCTTGCACAGCCTGCAAGAAGTAACATAGCTGCAAATATGCTTAAATCGTTGTCGCCGGTTTTGGGTGCCGGCTTTGCAATAGGTGTTACGGTAGGGGCATTTGTAGCAGGTGTATTTGTTTCAGGAGCATCTGTTTCAGGCACGCCTGTTTCGGGGGCAACGAGAGCTTCCTCTTCTTCGTATTCTTCGGTATATTTGCAATATTTACATACGCTATTTACAGTGCGTATTCTTTTTGTTTTATCTGCATTTTCAACCCATTCACCATAGATAAAATCAAATGCATTTTCTGCATGGCCGTCTGTATAGCCTGCACCTGCGACATGGTGGGCTACCATTTTTGCATCTTTCCAAACGGTTTTACCATTTATGCTTATAACGGTGCCACCATTGTTGCTCTTGCGCAATAATAATAAACATACACTTTCCGCTACACAAAATTAACATAGTATATGTTATAATAAAATGTATTCTATTATATTGCTTAGTAAAGAAGGGGTGGCGAAATGGAAGTACCATTGCAAGAAATACATGCACAGGTTTTAGCACTGCACGAGCAAGTGAAGTTAAAAAAATTAAGTATAGCTATTCCCCAAACATTGCTTTTGCAAAGCCTTATGCTTGCAAATTGTAGCTATGGTGAAGGTGTAGAAAAATTATCCTCTCAAGGCTTTGTGGATACTTGCTATTTTACACGCAATATATTTCAAAAATATAACCAAGCCCCTGTAAGTAAGGCAGTGAACAGTGTTAAAAATATTTTGAATATAAAGCGGCGCATTATGCAAAATAATTTAAACGCTGTTTTTACAAGCCTATATAGACCGGAAAAAACAGTGGTTTGCATTGCCATTGCAGGTACTACCAAAAATATTCATGATTGGCAAGTGAATATGGACATGGAAACAGAGCAAGGTTACCATAAAGGTTATTTGCAAAACACTAAACAATTGCTTGCCCTTGCAAACGAAGTGGAGTTTCCTAACATTGCAAAAAGCTTAGGCCTTACAAAATTAAGTTTGCAAGATGTAATAGAAGAATGCAAGCAAGAAAACAGCCGTTTTGTGCTGTGGTTTACCGGTCATAGCAAAGGTGGAGCTTTATTACAAGTGGCTATGAGCCTTCTGCAAGCAGAAGGGGTAAAGCATATGCTTGGCATAGGCTTTGCAGCACCGGCTGTAGTAAACCATAGTTTTGGAGGCACAAGAGCCAATCTTCCTATACTGCTTTTACAAAATAGTGTAGATGTGGTGGGGCGCTTGGCAAGCAACTTTCACTTGGGCTATATATTACAGTTTCATGGCGTTGGCAATGCCTACTTTCCTAACCCGAAATTAGCACCCGATAGTTTAATTCATTATTTTTTATCTTGTTTTGCTACGGTACAGAACGCAGGGCAAGGTTTGTGTTTTATGTATGCTATGGCGGCTTATTTACAAAAAAGAGGCATTGCCTACCAGGAAGAGTATCACAAATATATAGCAATGCTTCTCAAAAGTAGTATAGGCAGCTTTTTATCGCAGTCTTTGGAATCCATTGAAAAAATGCATTTAATACAGTTTGGTTACCCAATGCCCAAATGGCAAGTGCATACTTACTTCATGAGCATTTTGCAACAATGCAGCACCTATACCATAAAAGAAATAGTCATTGCGTACCTGCTTGCTTTTCAAGCCCCTCATAAACTGTTTGAGGATGATGCAATTACACCTTATTTGCAAATGGTTAAGAAGGCAAATGGCTTTTGTACCTATATAGAAGAAGGTGCAAGGCCAAGACTGCTTACAGGCCGCTTTGTTTTAGGCCATAGCAAGGTTTTGCGAACACAGGCAAAACCGGTGCGATATTTTATCAGAAACGGAAAGTTAAATTAAATGAAATCTTTTACAACACTTTTTAAATGGGAAAAGCCCTTTATAAAAATGGTTCTTTCTTTGGCCATTCCCATATTTTTTCAAAGCCTCATTGGGCAAAGTTTAAACCTTATTGATAACCTGATGGTTTCTCGCCTGGGAGATGCAGCCTATGCAGGCATTGCACAAGCAAACCGCTTCAGTATGGTGGCTCACGTTATGCTCTTTGGTGTATCTACCGGTACAGCCATTTTTGTTTCACAGTTTTGGGGTGCCAAACAAATAGACAATATGAAAAAAGCCAACGGCCTTGGTTTTATTTGTGGCATGGTAATCTCTACTGTGCTTATGCTGTTTTGCTATTTGTTTAATCCGCAAATTATTGGCTTGTTTTTGCCCCAAGGCGAAAGCTTTGTGCAAGCACAACGCTATTTATATGCAATTGCGCCAATGTTTCCCTTGTTTGCGGTGAGCAATGCATACAGTACACTTTTGCGCAGTGAAGAAAAAACAAAGTATCCCATGCTTGCCGGTATTTTTAGCGTTATTACCAACACTACTCTCAACTATCTTTTAATAGAAGGGCATTTTGGGTTTCCGCGTTTAGAGGTGGTTGGTGCAGGTATTGCAACCAGCATATCTGCTTTGGTACAAATGCTTATTACTATTTATTTTAGTTTGAAATATAGCGAAAGCGGCAAAGGCAAATTAAAAGAATTTTTTGGTTTTGACTTTGCCTTTGTAAAAAACTTTGCCAAAACCGTAAGCCCTGTTATTCTTAACGAAACCTTTTGGAGCTTGGGCATGGCGGTGTATGCTATGTTTTATGGCAGAAGGGGCGATATTGCAGTAGCAGCGCTTGGGGTGTATAACACAATAGACGGCATCGGTTTTGTACTTATTTATGCGCTTGTAAGTGCCACCAGTATTTTGGTTGGTAAAACCTTGGGTGCCAACGATAAAGAACTTTCTTTTCTATATGCGAAACGTTTGGTGCTCGGCTGCATGCTAACTTCCTTGGTATTGGGTGGCTTGGTGCTTGTTTTCCTGAACCCCATACTTAGCATTTTTTCCAGCCTTTCGCCAGAAAGCTTAAGTTTGGCACGCAAAATTGTATTTATCAGCACTGCATTTATCTGGATTCGCAGCTTTAACGCTGTTTTGGTTGTGGCCATATTGCGTGCCGGTGGTGATACCATTACCAGTCTTATTCTTGACGTTATTTTTGTGTGGGGCCTTGCGATACCTTTGCTTGCACTGGCAACCAGATTCACCAATTGGCCCATACATTTATTGTTTCTACTCACATTAAGTGATGAAGTGATGAAGTTTATATTCGGCGTGCGTCGTTTCCGTTCGGGCAAATGGGCAAAAAATTTAACGGAGAAAGCTTAATGTATTGTTTTGATTCCAAGAGGCAGTACTTGCAATATTTAGAGAATCACTCTTGTAAAAAAATAATGCTTTTGAGTGATACCAATGTGCATACGCTTTATCCTCGTATTTTAGATGGCTTACATAAATCGGTGTTTTCATATATTTTACCTGCTGGTGAAGCAAGTAAGAGTTTTGAAAATGCACAGGCTATACTTGCAATGCTTTTGCAAAACGGCTTTACACGCGGGGATGTTTTAGTTAGCTTTGGCGGTGGCATGGTAGGGGATATTGGTGGTTTTTGTGCCAGCCTCTATATGCGTGGCATAGAGCATGTTATTTTACCTACCACAATTATCTCCATGGCAGACAGTGCTATCGGTGGTAAAACAGCCATAAATTTTCTGGATGTTAAAAATAGCATAGGTTCTTTTTATGAAGCAAGCAGGGTGTTTGCCAATGTAGATTTTTTAAATAGCCTACCCCAAGAAGAAGTGCAAAGTGGCTGGGGCGAACTGCTTAAAATTATTTTACTTTGTGGTAATACACAAAACTTTGATTTGCAGGCCTGCGTTGCACAGGCTGTGGAGTATAAGCAAGCCTTGGTGCAACAAGATCCCTTAGATAAAGGGCAAAGGCATTTGTTGAACCTTGGGCACAGCATAGGGCATGTGGTGGAGCTTTATTATCATTTGCCCCATGGCATTGCCGTTGCTGTAGGTCTTGATTATATGGCAAAAGTAAGCGATGCATTACAAGTTTCAAATGGTTTACAAAGCAAAGTGCGCAATTTGCTTGCCATGTGTCATTTGCCAAATGCAGAGAACTACCCCGTAAACAAAAAAGCATTGCAGAAATTATATGCAGATAAAAAAGTACAAAGTACCGGTCAAATAAAAATGGTTCTGTTAGAAGATATAGGAAGAGCAAGCATACATAGCTTGCCCGTGGAGGAAGTAATACAATTATGTTTGAACAATTGGTAGAAGCAGTGCTGCAGGCCGGCAGGCAAATGAAGCAAGCCGCAAATATAGAAAGCCATCAAAAAACCGGATTTCGTGATATTGTAACCCAATACGATGTAAATATTCAAAACTTTTTGCAGGCAGAACTGCGTAACATTGCCCCGTATGCCGGCTTTATAGGCGAGGAAAGTGAACAGGAAGCCAGGTTAACAGAAGCATGTTTCATTTGTGATCCCATTGACGGTACCAGCAATTTTCGTTTTGGCCTTATGCGCAGTGCTTGCTCCTTAGCATACTTGGAAAACGGTGTTACCCAGATTGGCATTACCTACGACCCCTATACGGATGAACTGTTTACAGCACAAAGAGGCAAAGGTGCTTATTGTAACGGTAAGCCTATCAAAGCCTTGCAAGGCACTATGGAGAATGGAATTACCATTTTTGGTACCAACCCTTATTATGCAAATACTGTAGAGGATACCTTTGCCCTTGCAAAGCTTTGCTACCAAAATACTATGGACTTGCGTAGGTTCGGGGCAGCCACTTTAGACCTTTGCTATGTTGCTGCAGGTAGAGCCATACTCTTTTTTGAAGGTTCACTTGCACCTTGGGATTTTGCTGCCGGCAAATTAATTGCAGAGGAATGCGGCCTTGTTTGTAAAGACTGGCAAGGCAAAGACATTGCACCTTTATCACGCAGCAGCATTGTTTGTGGCAACCCAGTGGCTTTAGAGCAATGGTTTGCGCTTTATAAGCAAGTAAAAAAAGAACAATAACATCTGTTTAGAATTTTTAATAAATAGCATGGAAAATTGGTTGACAGCCCTATTTTTCTGTGCTATTATTTTTTATGGAAAACGACGCACGTCTTTAATCCAATCCAGAGAGGTTGGGAAGTGAACGCAGTTTATCGCTTATGTATAAAATTTTGCATACTTCCCCTTTGGGCGAAGTATTTTTTATTGCAAAAAGGCGTGTGCGGAATTTTTTAAGAAAAGAGGAGTTTTGGAATGCAACACGCAACAAAACAACCAATGTGGAAAGATATTATCATTGGTTTGCAACACACCTTAGCCATGTTTGGCGCAACCGTATTAGTACCTATTTTAACAGGCTTAGATGTAGGTATCACTTTGCTTTGTGCAGGTTTAGGTACATTGCTTTATCATTTATGTACAAAGGGTAAAGTACCTACATTCTTAGGTTCCAGCTTTGCATTTATTGCAGCCATTCAGGCCGTTGCGCAAAGAATGGCCTTCATGCAAGGTGGTGTAGAAGGTGCAACTGTAGGCAGTGCCGCTTACCAAGCTGCTCTACCTTATGCAACCGGTGGTATTATTGTAGCAGGTGCCATTTACTTAATTATGGCAGTGGTTGTATACTTCATCGGTGCAGACAGATTTCTTAAAATGTTCCCGCCGGTAGTAACGGGTACCATGATTATCATCATCGGCTTAATGCTTGCGCCAACTGCCATTAATAATATCACAAACTTTGGCACATTAACCGGTATGGCTCTTGCTAAAAACTGGATTGTTGCCTTGTCTGCCATTGCAACCATTGTATGCGTATCCTTATTTGCAAAAGGCTTCTTTAAACTGGTACCTATCTTATTTGGTATTATTGTTGGTTATCTTTGCGCAGCAGCCTTTGGTTTAATAGACTTCAGTGCCATTGCAAGTGCAAAATTAATCCAAATGCCTAAATTCATGTTGCCTAAGTTTGACGCTGGCTCCATACTTTTAATTGCGCCTATCGCCGTGGTAACCTTCGTAGAACATATTGGTGATGTAACCGCTTCTTCTGCTGTAGTTGGTAAAAACTTTATGAAAGACCCCGGCTTACACAGAACCTTGCTTGGTGATGGTGCAGCAACCATGCTTGCCGGTTTCTTGGGCGGCCCTGCCAATACAACTTATGGCGAAAACACTTCCGTACTTGCTACCACACGCAACTATAACCCTGCTACCTTGCGTATTGCCGCAGTAATTGCAATATTGCTTGCCTTCCTTGGTAAATTCTCTACTGCCATCAGCACATTACCGGGCGCTGTAACCGGCGGTGTTAGCATTGTACTTTATGGTATGATTGCAGCTGTTGGCTTGCGTAACCTTGTAGAACACAATGTAGACTTTAAACGCAGCCGTAACCTTTACATTGCAGCAGTTATGCTTGTTATTGGTTTAGGCGGTGCAACTTTAAAAATTACAGAAACCGTACAGTTCTCCGGTGTAGCATTAAGTGCTATCTTGGGTATCACACTTAACCTCATATTGCCGGAACGTATAGATAAATTGGAATCCGAAGAACAATAAATATAAGGCACACCCCAATAAAAAGGCCACTGCATACGCAGTGGCTAATATTTTTTATTTTGTTTTTGTTTCTGCGCACTGGTTCCATAGGGTAGCCCCCAGTACCAACATGCCACCCAACATTTGCAAGGGAGCCATGGCTTCATGCAGCAGTAGTACAGAAACCATTACAGCCACCAGTGGATCTATATAACTGAGTAATGCTACTTGGTTGCCGGGTATCCATTTTAATGCAGAAAAATACATGCAATAGCAAATTCCCGTATGCACCAAACCTATGAATAATAAAAAGAACCAGGCATTTGTTTGTAGTGTAGCTATGTGCATGCCACCTGTAAGTAATACATAGGGCAACAGCACAATGCTGCTGCTGGCAAACTGCAAGAAGGTGCGTTCTATGCCATTGATATTTTTAATATACTTATTGAGTATTACCACTGCTGCATAGCAAAGGGCGGCAAGCAGGGCAAAACCTATGCCTAATATGTGGTTTTGTGCAGCGTTTCCTGTATCTATGCTGGTAATTAAAACAATACCCAAGCTTGCAACGCCAAAGCACATCCAAGTGTTTTTGTTTATCTTCTCTTGAAATAAAATCGCACATGCAATAGTAATCAGAAGTGGCGCAATATAATAGCTTAGTGTAGCCAATGAAACTGTAGTGCTATTTAGCGCATTAATAAACAATATCCACCCAAAGCCAAGGCATACACCGGAAACAAACAATAGAGCCAGTTCCTTTTTTACTTTGACAAAAGCTAAGGGCTTTTTAGTAAGCCAAAGATAGATCCCAAGTGCAATAGTTGCCAATATGGAACGATAAAGTGCAATTTCTGCCGCACGCAAGGGTATCTGCTTTAAAAAATAACCAATCGTACCAAAAAGTGCCATAGCGGAAATGAGTATTATTTTTGCTTTGTGCGTATTCATGGGCAAACCTCTTATGTAGAATAGTATTACTGTATCTGCTTTTACTAAAATTTGCAAGAGGATACATTGAAAATAAGCAAATTAAATAATGAATTGTAAACAATAGGAAAGTGTGCTACTATATTATTATCCCCCATGATGAAAGGAGAATTATGAAAAAATTCGAACGTTATGCAGCAATTGTATTGCTCGTTGCTATTCTGGCTTTTGGTGCATCCTTGTCTTCCAGCATGTTGTTTTTCAGACTCATTGCAGGTTGTATATTAGGTTATGCTCTCTCTCGTGGTTTTATGGGCTTTGCGGGCTCTGTAAACCGTGCTTATCAAACTGGGTCTACCAGGCTTATGCGTCATTTGATGTTGCTTTTCTTCTTAACAGCTATGATTTCTACCGCTGTATTGTACAACCAGGATGCAACCGGCTATGACTTATGGATAAACCCAATTAACTTAGGTTTAATTGTGGGCGGTTTATTGTTTGGCTTTGGTATGGTATTTTCTTCTTGCTGCGCAAGCGGTGTATTAACCGATATCGTAACAGCTTTACCAAGAGGCCTTATTACTTTATTGTTCTTTGGTATTGGTGTATTTGTTGGTTTCCCATTGCAAAATACACAAACTTGGATTACGGAATCTTGGTTCTCTTCTGCAACGGGTACGGCCATTGGCACAAAGGGCGTATATTTCCCGGACTGGTTTGCATTTGATGGCTTAAACGGCTATTTGGGTGCTTTATTGTTAACAGCGGCGCTTTGTGGTTTAGTAGTATACTTGAGCTATCGCTATGAAAATAAACGCAAAGCAAACGGTACTTATAGCGGCCACTTTATGGAAGGCGTGCAAGATATTGAAGAAAAAAATTCTTTGCAAGAGGATAATAGTAAGCTTTGCTCTGAAACCACTTACCAAAGGCTTTTTGCTCGCCCTTGGACAATGCGTACTGCTGTATTTGTAATAACAGGTGTATTTGTAATGTTAATGGGTGTTACCAAAGCCGGTTGGGGCGCAAGTACACCTTATGGTTTTTGGTTTGGTAAAATTTTATTAGCGCTTGGTGTTTCTCAGGATGCTATTGTAAACTTTACAAAAGGTGGTATCAATCCTTATGTAATGCCATTTTTCAATCATCCAATAAATGTACAAAACTTTGGTATCATGGTGGGCACACTCTACTATATGTTAAGCAGCGAAAAATTGGCAGAAACTGTGAAGGCTTCTTTTGCAATCACTTGGAAGCAGGCGTTTTTCTATGCTTTGGGTGGCTTACTCATGGGCTTTGGCACACGTTTATCCAACGGATGTAACGTAGGCGCATTATATACTCCAATCGCAAACTTCTCTCTTTCCGGTTGGCTATATTTAATCTTTATCACTTGTGGTGGTATTGTAGGTAATATTGTTGCCAAAAAAGTAAAACTTTAATAATTAAATGGGGGAACATTAGAAACACAGGCATTGTGCTTGTGTTTCTTTCATAGCTTAATCAAACTTATAAATTATGTTATAATCAAATAAATATAATATCAAAGGAGAACTTACTATGTCTAAAAGATATATCGTAGTAGGTGGTGTAGCAGGTGGTGCATCTGCAGCTGCCAGAATACGTAGAATAGATGAAAACGCAGACGTACAAATTTATGAAAAAGGCCCAAACATCTCTTTTTCTAACTGCTGTTTGCCAAATTATTTCAGCTCTGAAGTAGATTCCATTGAAAATTTGGTGCTCTATGAACCGGATTCCTTTTACCAATCTTATAATTTGCCTGCCAAAACCAACCATGAAGTGGTAAAAATTATAGCAGATCAACATAAAGTGTTGGTAAAAAATTTACTTACCGGCGAAGTTTTTGAAGATTCTTACGATGCCTTAATTCTTTCCCCGGGTGCAAAGGCAATTGTTCCAAAATCTATTAAAGGGGTAGATAGTGAACATGTTTTTGTGGTTAAAAATGTAGCGGATGTTCGTAAAATAGATGCTTATTTTTGCACCCATGATGTGAAAGAAGTTGTAGTGGTTGGTGGCGGGTTCATTGGTGTAGAAATGGCAGAAAACCTGCTACACGGCGGTAAAAAAGTAAGCTTGGTTGAAGCAATGGATCAAATTATGGCTCCATTTGACTATGATATGGTACAAATGTTGCATAAAGAAATGCATGATAATGGTGTAAATCTTGTGCTTAAAGATGCCGTTGCAGAAATTCAAACCAATAAAGTAGTACTTGCAAGCGGTAAAGAAATTCCTGCACAAGCAGTTGTTATGGCCATTGGCGTTACACCGGATGTACAATTTGCAGTAGAAGCAGGTATAAAACTTGGTGAAACCGGCGCCATTTTGGTAGACCATAATTTCAGAACCAACTTGAAAGATGTATATGCAGTAGGCGATGCGGTAGAAACCTTTAACAGCATTACCAAAAAGAAAACAAGGTTGCCATTGGCCGGCCCTGCACAACGCCAAGCAAGAATGGCTGCAGATCATATCTTTGGTAAAAATGTTGAAAACAAAGGTGTGATTGGTTCTTCCTGTATTCGTGTATTTGGTTTAAATGCTGCTTCTACCGGTTTAAATGAAAAAGATTGTATTGCAAACGGTATTGATTATAGAGTGGCTTTGGTTATTCCTATGGATAAAGTAAAATTGATGCCCAATCCAAACCCTATGCATTTTAAATTGATTTATGAATATCCAACCGGCAAAATATTAGGTGCACAAGGCATTTCCAAAGGCAACCCGGTAGGCAGGGTAAATGTTATTGCTACCATGATTACCATGGGTGGGGATTTGAATGATTTAAAAGAATTAGAACTTTGCTATGCACCGGCCTATGGTACTGCCAAAGATGTAGTAAATTACGCTGCTTTGGCAGGCTTAAACCATCTCAATGGGGTATATGACCAAGTGCCGGTTACCAAAGTGCGCGAACTTGTTGAAAACGGCGAATTTATTTTAGACGTACGTGGCAAGGCAGGCTATGAAAAGGGTCATGTAAAAGGTGCGGTGAATATTCCTTTGGATGAAATTCGTCAAAGATACAACGAACTACCAAAAGATCGCACCATTTATGTGCATTGCCGCACTTCTTGGGATAGTTACTATGCACTGCAAGCGCTTAAAGGCTATGGTTTTGATAATGTTGTAAATGTGCAAGGTTCTTTCTTGCAATTAAGTTATTATGAATACTTTAATGATATTACTACCGGTCGTGAACCCATTGTAACTGCATATAACTTTAATTAAACCGTTTTTTAAACCCAACCACAAAGGCAAGTGGTTGGGTTTTTGTTTACATGGTAATATAAATAATTACTATTTTTATAAGCAAAAATAATTACTTTACAATATACAGAATTAGCTTTTGAGGGGCCTATTTTGCATTTTTAACAATTTGATTGTATAATAACAGAGTATTTGTAAAGGAATGTTTGTATGAAAAATGTGAAAAAATATAGATATATTAGTATATTTACCTGGGCCATGGTATTTTTGCTTTGGTTTATATTAAGCAATTTTGGTTTTGTTTCACAAGGTAAATTGCCTTCACCACAAAAAGTGTTTACATCCATGATAGACATTGTGCAAAATGGTTATAACTATACCAGCTTTTGGAACCATCTTGGCTTAAGCTTTTACCGTTTGCTATTGGCCTGCTTTTTGGCGCTGATTACAGCTATACCCTTGGGTTTGCTGTGTGGATATTTTGCCCCTTTGCGTGCAGTGGTGAATTCTCTTATTAACTTTTATAGACCCTTACCGCCCTTGGCATACTATTCGCTGCTCATTGTTTGGCTTGGTATAGACGAATCTTCTAAAGTAATGTTGCTTTATTTGGCTTCGTTTGCACCTATCTACATTTCCAGTGTTTCAGCTGTATCGCGTGTAAATGATGCGTATATTATGGGGGCACAAAGCTTTGGCGCAAGCAATAGGCAAATCTTTTTTACTGTCATTTTACCCTCTGCATTTCCTGAAATCTTTGTAGGTATACGCACTGCTTTTGGTGTTGCCTATACCACTCTTGTTTCAGCTGAAATGATTGCAGCTACTGCAGGCATAGGCTGGATGGTGATTGATGCATATAAATACCTTAAAATGGATGTTGTGTTTGTAGGCATTATAATTATGGGTATCACCGGTATATTGATGGATAGTATACTGTCTTACATAGAGAGAAAATTTATTTTTTGGAACGGCAAGGAATTGTTATAATGAGAAAATTGCAATACATAGCTTTATTGCTGACATTGGTGTTAGTATTGAGTGCTTGTTCTGCCCCACAAGGCAAACGAAAAGTACGCATTGGTACCATACGTGTGGCTGATGATAAAACCGTTGCACAAGAAATGGGCTATATCAAAGAGGCTTTTGCCACCCAGAATATGGAAGTTGAATTTTTGTTTTTTGATTCCGGTACTGCTGCCAATGTAGCACTCGCTGCCGGTGCGATAGATTTTGCCGGTATGGGCTATACCAATGCTGTAGTTGCTTTATCTAGAGATTTACCGGTGGAATTGATATGGATACATGAAGTAATCGGTGAGGCAGAGGCTTTGGTGGTTGCACCAAAAGCAAATATACAAACACCGGCAGATTTGAGAGGTAAAAAAATCGCTACACCATTTGCATCTACTAGCCATTTATCGTTGATTAAGGCTTTAGAAATGAACGGTTTGCATAGCACAGATGTAGTGCTGTTGGATATGAATACAGAGGATATTGTAGCCGCCTGGTTGCGTGGTGATATCGATGCAGCCTACACGTGGGAACCTACTTTATCACAAATTAAAAAAACTGCAAATGTATTGCTTACAAGTTCGCAATTGGCAAAACAAGGCTTTGTAACTGCCAATATAGAGTTGGTACACAAAAACTTTGCAAAACAGTATCCGGAGTTGGTAAAATTATATTTACAAGCTTTAGCAAAAGCCAACCAACTATATGAACAAGAACCTGCACAAGCAATAGAAGCAGCTGCAAAGCATTTGGGCATTCCCCCGGAAGAAGCAAAAGTGCAAATGGCCGGTATGCAGTGGCTTAGCACCGAGCGTATGCTAAGCGATGCTTATTTGGGCACAGAAACAAATACCGGTGCTTTTCATAGCGTTTTTTATCAAACAGCAGAGTTTTTAAAGAGTGAAAAAAAGATAGATAGAGTGCCAACAATGGAAGAAATTGCTCAATTTATAAACTCTTCATATATAACACAATAATTAGGTAGGTAGCATGATAGAAGTACAAGGCGTAAGCGCCTTATATCAGGGTCAAAATCAAGAAACATTGGCTTTGGATAAGCTTAGTTTTTCTATACAACAAGGGGATTTTGTAGTACTTTTGGGTCCTTCTGGGTGTGGTAAAAGCACATTGCTAAAACTCATTGCCGGTTTTGAAAAACCAAGCTGTGGCACTGTGCAAATGCATGGTAAAGATATACAAAGCCCGGGCAGAGACAGAGGGGTAGTGTTTCAAACCACCAACCTATACCCTTGGCTTACTGTAGAACAAAATATTGCCTACGGTTTGCGCGTAGCCAAACTGGATAAAAAATACATAGAACCAAGGGTGCAAGCCATTTTACAAAAAATAGGCCTTTTGAACTATGCCAAACATTATCCTTTTGAACTTTCAGGCGGTATGCGTCAAAGGGTTGCTGTGGCACGCACTTTGATTATCCAACCGGAAATTTTACTGATGGATGAACCCTTTGGTGCATTGGATGCTATTACACGTGTTTCTATGCAAAAATTTGTACGCAGCTTATGGCAACAGGAAAAACAAACCATATTGTTTGTTACCCATGATATTGATGAAGCTTTGTTATTGGGTACTCGTGTATTGGTAATGAGCAAAGGTCCCGGTAGAATATTGCAAGAATTTTGTCCGAACTTCTCTCAATTGTTATTGCAGAATCCGGAAACAAAAGTTTTGGTTAGCACGGAGTTGAGTGCTATGAAGCAGGATATTTTACAATTGATTCAATAGGAGGCACAATGAATATATTGGTTTTTTGTGGTTCTAGCATTGGCAAGCATGTAATGTATATTAATGAGTGTTTTCAGCTTGGCAAATGGATGGCGCAAAACGGCCACACTCTTATTTATGGTGGCAGCGCCAATGGCACTATGGGCGTATTGGCAGATACCGTACTTGAAAACGGAGGCAAGGCCATAGGCATTATGCCCAAGTGCTTGGTAGAATTAGAACGTGTGCATGATGAGCTTACGGAACTACACATTGCAGAGGGCATGGCAGAGCGTAAACAACAGATGCGCGATATGGCAGACATCGCCCTTGCCCTTCCCGGCGGGCCCGGTACATTGGAAGAAATCAGCGAAGCGATTTCATGGGCACGTATAGGTCAATTCAATAAGCCTTGTGTAGTCTACAACTTTAACCATTATTACGATGCCTTAGAAAATATGTTTCAAACTATGCAAAAGGAAGGCTTTTTAAACGAAGATTTTTCATTGCAAGTGGTGCATAATGTGGAAGAACTGCAAACTTTGATAGAGCAACAATAAAAACGATGGGCTTATACGCAGCAATAGAGTTGTTGTGTAAGCCCTTTAATTTTCCATTGCCAAACAGTTTGTTTTCTTATACAATAGGTACAAATAAAATTGTGAGGTAAAGTATGGATAAATGGGATCATAGGTTTATGGAAATGAGCTATGTTATTTCTGGCTGGAGTTCTTGTTTCCGCAAGGGCAGAAGCATAGGTGCTGTTATCGTGCGGGATAAGCGTGTGATTACCACAGGCTACAACGGTGCGCCACAAGGTATACAAACTTGCTTGGAACGCAAGGAATGCCTTAGGGATAAATTGGGCATTCCTTCCGGCCAAAGGGCAGAAATTTGTTATGCCATTCATGCAGAGCAAAATGCCATTATTCAAGCTGCCAAGCTCGGTATTAGCGTAGAGGGTGCTACCTTGTATTGCACACACCAACCTTGCTCTGTTTGTGCCAAGATGATTATTAACGCAGGTATTGCACGCATTGTGTACGACCAAGGTTATCCGGACGACTTTTCACTCAACTTAATAGAACAATCCGGCATTATACTGGAACGTTATCCGGAACAAGAGGGGGCAGCTCTTCGTGCTAAGTTTGATAAATCTTTGCAACTGGTGCAAGGCATTAGCAACAAATAAAAACAAACCATTTTTACACAATTTTGTAAAAATGGTTTTTCTTAGTTTAAAATTTTCTATCTTTATTTCTGTCATCGGGGTGGGGTTCTTCGCCCACGCACCAGCCTTGCATGCGGTTTATGCAACGCTCTACTGCATCTTTGCTATTGCCCCAGGGCATATCGGTATTTCTGTAATCAAATTTTTTAATAAAGGTAGCAAGCTCTTCTTCTTGCCTTGCAAGGTTTTCCTGCAGCAGGCGCTCTATGGTGGCAAGAAACTCTTGCTTTTCTTTTGCACTGCAGTGTTTTTCTATCGCAGGCAGAAGGTCTGCTATATGCTCTAAGCAAAGCCCCTTGCTTTCATTAAAAGCAGCACGAAAAGCAGAGTCGTTCTTCCAAAGAATAACAAAGTTTTCGCAGTAGCGTTTCATAAGTGTATCTAAGGATTCACACAGTATACAGCTACGGCTGCTACTGCGTAAATTTTCTTGCACTTGTTCTACATTGCTTTTGCTTGCCTTGCCAAAGGGGAACAACTTGCTTCCACCTTCACTTTGTATACTGTGCAAAGTTTTAAAAATGGCAGGCTTTACCTTGTCTATATGGCTTTGCATAAGTAACGCCAAACCTAAACGGTTGTTGCCGCCAATGAGCATTTTTTGGTGGGCTTTACAAAATCCTTTTTCGTTTACGCGTATGCGTGTATCAGGGTCCATTACAGAGGCACCCAAAAACTTCTCGCATTCTTGCAATTCCAAATGCCTATGCAATATGCACAAGGGGCATTCACTTTGTAATTTTATTGCATCCCACAGGGGAATGGTATCAATATGGTATTTCATAAATCTTCCTTATGCAAAATGCCAGTCTGCACTTTGCGTTTCTCTATTCAATACAAGGCGAATTTTTCCATTTTGGCAAGGTTTGCCAAATGCATCTACACCTTGCTTTATATAGCGTGTGATTTCTATGGTGTTGTCATCAATGGCTTTTGCGTCAATATAGCCTGTTTGTAAGATAGCATTGTGAATGCGTTGGTTGAGCAAGTGTTTCACTTTTGCTTGCAAGTCTTTGTCTTCCTTACCCCAAGGGAAGGTTCTCCTATTCCAAGGGTCGGCTGTACCTTGCATACCTGCTTCATCGCCATAGTATATGGTGGGTGCACCGGGTAGGGCGGTGAGCAAGGCGTAGGCGAGCAAAAGCTGTTTTTTGGCTTGTTCGTATTGGCTGTCGGTTAAACGCACCAAGCGCATTTGTTCGCGGTCTTCCCCTGTATGTTCTTCACGGGCAAATACATTGAGTATTCTTGCTCTATCGTGGCTGCCAATGAGGTTCATCAGCGCATAATAGAAGGGGGCAGGGTATACTTCTCGCTGGTGTAGTATTACATTGCACAAATCCTGTGCGGTGCCTTCGCCCATCAAAAAGTTTATAATAGCAAGGCGCAAGGGATAGTTCATCACACTGTCCAAGGTATCGCCCAAGCAATAGCAACGCATTTGACCATAGGCTTCCTTGGCACTGGC
This sequence comes from Bacillota bacterium, assembly GCA_023396045.1. Classification (GTDB taxonomy): domain Bacteria; phylum Bacillota; class Clostridia; order Christensenellales; family Aristaeellaceae; genus JAAZPT01. Next base: position 20,094 of record JAEWXD010000006.1, read on the forward strand.
ATCTTCCCACACTTCGCCAAGCAGTACGGAATCCTTATTTTCTGTTTTGCAGGCCATGCGCAATTCTTGCAAAAAGTCCATGGGCAATTCATCGGCTACATCCAGTCGCCAAGCACTTGCGCCTTTTTGTATCCAACTTCTTGCCACACCTTGCTTTCCAAATATAAACGCTCGGTAGCTGGGGGAATTTTTGTTTATTTCTGGCAGGGTATATACATTCCACCAACAAGCATAGCTATTGGGATATTCTTTAAACTTATACCAATCGGCATAGGGACTAAAAGGGCTTTGGTAAGCACCTATACTTTGGTAGTTGCCGTATTGGTTAAAATAAATACTGTCGTTACCACTATGGCTAAATACACCATCTAATATAAGGTGCATGTTGCGTTTTTTGAGTTCGCTTGCAAGGTAGGCAAATTCTTCGTCATTTCCCAAGTAGCTGTCTATTGTATGGTAATCACCTGTATCGTAGTGATGGTTGGCAGCACTTTCAAAAATAGGGTTTAGATAAAGGGTGCGTATACCAAGCTCATATAAATAGTCTAATTTTTCTGCAATACCACGCAGGTTACCCATAAAATAGTCTTTGGCATAATTATCGCCGTTGGCATCTACTACTTTCAACAGCGGGTCTTGTTCCCACTGCCTGTGCACTCTGTGTTTCTTTTTTTCGGGGTGATAATTACCAATAAAAAATCGGTCGGGGAATATTTGGTATATATTGCCTTCATGCATGAAGCTGGGGCAAGTAAATTCCTTTTGGTACACCACTTGCAAGTAACTGTGAAAATCCCCATTGTATAGTTTACCTTCACCACCTAAGTTTTGCCCGTTATCTCCATAATAGTAGGTAAGTTCCCCCTCTATAATCTTAAAGCAATACCAAAGCTGGCAGGCTTCTTCTGGTAAAGTAAGGGTATATATATACAAATCAGGTGCCACTTGTTCCATGGCATAGAGCTCCTCAGCGCCGTTCCAAGTGCGCAAATACACTTGCCCGTTACCATCATAGCGCAAGCTGTATTGTACTTGTGCACCACAGGGCATGGGCATTACAGGATTTTTATACTTGCTATTATGGGAATCGTGGTATATCATGTTTACTCCTAAAAAAGGCTTGCAGGGTATGCAAGCCAAAAATTTCATGTATTACTTTGTATTAAATGCTTTCTCTAAGGAAAGGCATACTCATACATCTTGGGCCGCCTCTGCCACGAGAAATTTCACTGCTTTTAATTTTAATACAGGTAACACCACTGTCTTCCAACAGGCGATTGGTTACGGTGTTTCTGTCGTATACTACAACTTTGCCGGGGGCTACACTTAAAGTATTGCTACCATCGTTCCATTGTTCACGTTGGGCTGCTATGCTATCATTACCACCGCAGTAGATAAGCTGTACATCGTCTATACCAAGGCATTCAGCAAGCAAACGAGCCAATTTCATATTCTTTTCTTCTACATGCAATTGGCCACCTTTGCTGGTTAAAATAAAGCAACGCATGCTATGCATAATTTCCGGGTGTACAGTGAATTTGTCATAGTCGATTTGTGTAAATACGGTATCCAAATGCATGAAGGCACGGGTTTTGGGTATTTCTATTGCAATTACGTTCTCTACACTGCTGGTTTCGTCGGCAAACAGATTGATTGCCAATTGTTCAATGGCCTCTGGGCTTGTGCGTTCGGATATACCTACCAAAATAGTTTTTTCATTTAGGTTTAAAATATCGCCACCTTCAATGCTATAGGTGTTGGTATGAAGGTAATATTTTGGTACATCTTTATAATCTTTATGGTAATTAAAAATATATCTGCCATAAATGCTTTCGCGTTTACGGGTAACGGAATACATTTTGTTTAAGCTTACACCGGTGCCTATGCTGCTAAAGGTGTCCCTTGTAAAATAAAGGTTGGGGATAGGGTCTAACACAAAGTTGCTGTTGTAGCTTAACAAACCGGCTAAGGTGCTTTTTTGTTTGCAGTGCAGTGCTTTCATGTTTATACCGGTCATGGTAAGTTGTACAAGTTCTTTTACATCTTGCACAGCATTCAAGTATTCAAATAATTCTTCTTTATAAGCAAGTGCAACTTCGCCGGATTCTGCAATAAATTCTTTAATAAATTGGGTGCGCAAGTCTGTATTGTTTTGTAAAACTTCTGCAACCAAATCTTCTAAATAAAGCACTTCAGAGCCGTTTTCACGCAATACCTGCGCAAAATAATCATGTTCTTGTTGGGCAATTTCAAGGTAGGGAATGTCGTCAAACAACAATCTGCTCAAAGAGTCTGGTACAAGGTGCAATAGTTCTTTGCCCGGCCTGTGCAATAAAACTTTTCGCAGCTGACCTATTTCACTTTTTACAAATAATGGCATAGGCGCCTCCTTTAATTTGTTCTGTGCAATAGTATAGCATTATTTTTCAGATTCCTCAATAATAAAAATGTTTTGGAAATATAAAAAATATGCTATAATGTGCATATAATAATTTATTAGTGAGGTGCAAATATGCCAAAAAACATTAGTGGCAGAAGCTTTTTAAAACTGCTGGATTTTACAAGTGAAGAAATTCGTTATTTAATCAACCTTTCCAAGGACTTTAAAGCGATGAAGCGAGCAGGTATTGCACATAAATATTTGCAAGGCAAAAATATGGTTCTTTTGTTTGAAAAAACTTCTACAAGAACCCGCTGTTCCTTTGAAGTAGCTGGTTATGACTTAGGTATGGGTGTTACATACTTAGATCCCGGTTCATCCCAAATGGGTAAAAAAGAAAGTATTCCAGATACAGCACGTGTTTTGGGCAGAATGTATGATGCCATTGAATACCGTGGTTTTAGTCAAGAATTGGTAGAAGAACTTGCAAAATACGCAGGTGTACCAGTTTACAACGGCTTAACAGACGAATTCCACCCAACCCAAATGCTTGCCGATATGCTTACTATAGAAGAAAACTTTGGCTACTTAAAAGGCTTAAATTTCACCTTTATGGGCGATGCAAGAAACAACGTAGCAAACTCTTTAATGGTTGCTTGCGCTAAATTGGGTGTAAACTTTACAGCTTGTGCTCCCAAAGCCTTGTTCCCACAAGAAGACCTGATTGCAACTTGTAGAGAAATCGCTAAAGAAAACGGTTCTACCATTACCTTAACAGAATGCATAGAAGAAGGCGCTAATGGTGCACATGTAATTTATACAGATATTTGGGTATCCATGGGTGAACCGGACTCCGTTTGGGAAGAACGCATCAACCTACTCAAAAAATACCAAGTAAATGCTGCATTGATGGCTAAAACAGCAGAAAACTCCATCTTTATGCACTGCTTACCAAGCTTCCACGATACACGTACTACCGTTGGTGCAGAAATTGCCAAGAAATTCGGCATTACCGAAATGGAAGTAACAGACGAAGTATTTGAATCTGCTAAGAGCAAAGTGTTTGACGAAGCAGAAAACAGAATGCACACCATCAAAGCTGTTATTTATGCAACATTAAAATAGTATGAAAACCATCGTAGTTGCGCTGGGGGGGAACGCTCTGGGAAGCACCCCCTACGAACAGCTTTCCCTTATACAAAACACTGCCCATGCACTTTGTAACTTGGTGCAAGATGGCTATCGCCTTGTGATTGCCCACGGCAATGGCCCACAAGTTGGCATGATTAACCTTGCCTTTGATTATAGTGCAGCACAAAACGTTCTTAAAAGCGATATGCCTTTTGCAGAATGTGGTGCTATGAGCCAAGGCTACATTGGTTACCATTTGCAAAATGCAATGCATAACGAATTTGTAAAACGCAATATGCAAAAACAAGTGGTAAGCGTTGTAACCCAAGTGT
>JAEWXD010000055.1 GCA_023396045.1 Bacillota bacterium
TTGGTTTGCCTATACTGGGCACCGTGGCGATAAGCTGACGATTGATGTTGGATTCTGCAACCACATCTTTATCTACCAGGTAGAGCTTTTTTAAGCCTGCTCGTGCCAAAGCTTCGGCACAGTGGCCACCTACGCCACCCAAACCAAACACCATGGCGCAGGTGTTATGCAAGGTTTGCATATTTTCTTCACCAAGCAAGGCATAAGAACGCGCCAAAAGATCTTTTATTTGCATGCAAACTCCTCATAGCTTTCGCCACAGAGTATATCTGCAATACGTTTGCTGGCTCTGCCATCCCCATAGGGATTGTTTGCGTGGCTCATTTCGTGATACAGCTCGGTATCTTCTAACAATGCTTTAAAGTTTTGATAAATGCATTCTTCTTCTGTGCCCACCAATTTGAGTGTACCGGCAGCAATGCCTTCAGGGCGCTCTGTAGTATCACGCATAACAAGCACCGGCTTACCTAAGGAGGGCGCTTCCTCTTGTATGCCGCCGCTATCGGTGAGTATGCAATAGCTTGCGTTGAGTATATTGTGAAAATCCAGCACTTCCAACGGTTCTACGAGCAGCATTCTATTGCAATCTGCAAAAATACGATTGGCACAATCTCGTACAAGAGGGTTTTTGTGTATGGGGTACACAGCTTTTACCTCGGGATGTTCCTCTATAATTCTGGCGATGGCACGGAACATATGCTCCATAGGTTCGCCCAAATTTTCTCTGCGGTGGGCAGTAATTACAATCAATTTGCTCCCTTTTGACCAATCTAATAAGGGGTGAGAATAATCTTCACGCACGGTGGTAGAAAGCGCATCTATGGCAGTGTTGCCGGTTAAATAAACAGTGGCTGGGTTTTTACCTTCAAAAAGCAAGGTGTTTTTGGCTTGCCTGGTAGGCGCAAAGTGGTATTGCGCAAGTAAGCCCACGGCTTGCCTGTTAAATTCTTCCGGGAAGGGAGAATACATATTATGGGTACGCAAACCGGCCTCTACATGCCCTACGGGTATTTGCAGGTAGAAGCACGCTAAGCAGGTAGCAAAGGTAGTGCTGGTATCACCATGTACAAGCACGATATCCGGCTGAATTTCCTGCAAAAGCTGTTTCATGCCGTGCAGGATATTGGTAGTAATGTCAAATAAATCTTGGCCCGGTTTCATAATGGCAAGATCGTACTCCGGTTTTATTTGAAAGGCTTGTAATACTTGGGCGAGCATTTCTTTGTGCTGGCCGGTAACACAAACGCTTACTTTGATATTTTGCCTGCTTTGTAATTCTTTTACCAAAGGGCACATTTTAATTGCTTCTGGCCTTGTGCCAAAAACCACTGCGATATGTTTCATAAGTCACCTCAAAATAGTATTATACTATCATTTTTACATTATTCCAACTTTATTTATATTCTAAAATAGGCTATACTAAAGAAAAGAAGGTGAGTTTATGAAAATATTACTAACCGGAGCCAGCGGCGCTATGGGAAGCGCCTTATTACAAGCATTGCAACGCACGAATATACAAGTGCGTGCCTTTTGCTTGCCAAGTAAAAAAGAAATACGCAAAGTAAAAAAAGCATCCCCACAAGCAGAGCTGTTTTTGGGAGATATTTGCAGCTATGAAGATGTATACGAAAGCATAGAAGGTGTAGATGCCGTTGTACACTGCAGTGCCATATTACCCCCCCTGGCAGACGAAAAGCCCAAGCTTTGCTTTGCCGTAAACTACGGTGGCACCAAAAACTTGGTAGAGGCCTTGCAGGCCAGACAAATGCAGGCCTGTAAACTCATATTTATTAGCTCTGTTGCCGTATATGGCGACAGGCAGCCACCCATTCATTGGGGGCGTGTGGGCGACCCTGTGAAAAGCTCCTATTACGACTACTATGGTGCAAGCAAAATTGCCTGTGAACGCTTGCTGGTAGAAAGCGACTTACAATGGCTCATACTGCGCCAAACCGGTATGCTCTCTAAGGCAACGCTCAGCCACAGAAGCCCGCTGATATTCCACCAACCACTCAACAATGTACTGGAATATTTAAGTGATAGAGATAGCTCTCGCCTATTGATTGCTATTTTGCAAGACCCTGACAGCAGTGTATGGCGCCACATTTATAATATGGGTGGCGGGCAGGCTTTGCGTTTACCGAGCCACAAACTGTATGCAAGGGCTTTTGGCAGGCTGGGCTTTCCCGATTTTACCAAAATTATGGATCCTTCCTGGTTTGCCACACAAAACTTTCATGGTATGTATTTTTTAGATAGCGATACATTGCAAGAGCGTTACCACTATGTGCAAGACGGTATAGAATATGTAGACCATTGCATGAAGCTCTTTGTAAAAGGCTTTGATGGCTGGATTCGCTTTATACTGCGTTTTGCACCCATTCGCCGATTGGCAGAATATATTGCAAGAACAGAAATGTACAAGCTTTGTTTAAAAAAGCATGGCACATTGCACTTCCAAGAAGAAAACGGCATGCATAAATCTGTATTTTTTAAAAGCAACAAAGGCCTGCCTCCACAAGAAGCCGACCACTGCAGAAAACAAATATTAGACCACGGCTATGATGAAAGCAAACCTAAGAGCGAACTTACTCTTAACGATGTACAAAAAGCAGCCATATTTCGTGGGGGCGCTTGCCTAAGCCAAAGCATGCAAAAAGGCGATTGGCGCAGCCCCTTGGAGTTTACATGTGCCTTTGGGCATCACTTTACTGCCAGCCCTCAACTGATACTGGAAGCCGGCCACTTTTGCCCCCATTGCCAAAAAGAACAGTGGGAACCAAGCCGCATTGCCAAGAATAATCCTTTTTTTGCGCAAGTATGGTGGCCCCTGCACAGTAAGGAAGAGGAAAGTATCACAGTAGAAAAATTGGTAAACAAAGAAAACTACAAAAACTAAATTGTATATCATTCCATTTAAAACACAAGCAATACTACTTTAAAAAAGCACAGATTTTTTCTGTGCTTTTGCATTGCCAAAGAATACAAAAGCAAGCCTGCGCTTGCTTTTGCGTATTTTTATTTTGCAAATTTTATAGATACCAAACATGGCGCTCATAAAGTACTTTACAAAGTTTCTCATATGGGCTCTCCAATCTATATTCATAAAATAAATTCAGTTATTCTTATTATATAATGATCAATACATATTACGACCGTTTTTGGCATTTTCGTAAATATGTTTTTACTGATTTGTGCTTTTTATCGCTTTGCCTTATTTCCCTCTTGTTTATACTTCATTCTTTTCAATAACAGATACCGGATTATTTTTTAGAACTTGTTTGAAAGGTTAAATAATGTTATAATAGTAACAATTTCAGGAGGTGAATTATGAAAATACTGAATAAATTGTTCTGTTTTCTAATTGTACTGTTATGTTTACAAGGTGCAAGCGCTTTGGCTGCTATGGAACAAGGTGATGCCACAAGCAAATTAAGCCCGGAAGAATATAAGATGTTTGACCCGGATTTTTGGCTTACCAAGCCAAGAAATCCCAACCAAAACATTAAAAAAGTAACCTATGTGCAGTACGAAGGCAAAGGGCCTATCATGCAAATAGCCACCGGCTTAAAAACCATTGCCTTACGCCCCAAGGATAAGGTTTATATGTACTATACGGTTACAGGTTCACAACACACCTTTAACAATACACCAAGAATCGGCTTCCATGCCGACTATCAACGCATTGCCAAAAACAGTGAAGGTAAATATGTTTTTGATAAAGACAGATTGCCTTTAGAGCTCAAAAATTTCCGTGCCGATGGCGCACCTTCAGATTTATGGGAGGGCTTGGATAAACAGCTTATACCCAGCACTTCTACAGACCCAAATGTTGCAAGGCATGGCTATAAGGTACAGGGCAAAGATAAAATGTATGAACCAAGGCATGTGCCATTTGGTTTCAATTTTGATAGCACCGATAAGCACTATATCTCCTTTGAGTTTACTGTGCCGGAAGATGCCCATTATGTTGTATGGGCACAAGGATCCGGTTCCAGCGGGCAAAGCGGTGGTGTTATTAGCGCCACTGCCGACGGTATTTGGAACTATATGCGTACAGATATGCAGTTTCACTATGTATTAGATGAAGACTACCGTAAAAATCAAAATATCAGCGGCGAAGAAGAGAGTACTCCCCTGTTACCCAGAGCAGAAGCAGCCCGTTATAAGGAACTAAGCACATTAAAGGCCCTTGCAGCGCCTTCCCAAGTATATACCTACGAATACTTAGAGCCCCTATTTCCTATGAAGGCAGACCCTGAAACTGCCGATGGAATGAACCCATATAATTCCAGAAATTTTTTAAATCCCGACACCGGGGCAGTGGAAAGACGTTTGCTTACCATGTTTCACTTGCAAAAAACCACAAAGTATTACCCGGAAAAGCCCACCTATGCAAGCCTGCAAAAAGAAATTCCCGGCTATGAATATGTGGCAAATGATTTAGAGCGTTATACCTATAAAAACAACCCCAATAAACCTGCTGAAAAATACTTTGATGTAGGCCCTAAAAATGAATGGCCTATGTTTAACTACTATTTAGACCCGGATACCGGTGAATTACATGTAACCAAGCATTTCTACTTTACCTATAAAAAATTACCGTCAGCCGAAACCACGCCACCGGCAGTAACTTCTACGCCTACACTTAGCCCTACACCTGCACTTAGCTCTACACCTACACCTGCACTTAGCCCTACACCGCTCCCCCCCGCCCCCAAAACAGGGGATAGCCAACACTATACCTTATGGCTATTGCTTGCATTGAGCACAGCGCTTAGCATTGGTGTAATACAACACAAAAAGAAACACATTTAAAATAACAGAAGCACAGAAAAATCTGTGCTTTTGTTATACACTCCTTTGAACAAATACAATATGCTATATTAAAATATGGAATACAAAAGATAAGGTATACGAATATGAACAACCGCCAAACCATTGTACATCCGCTGGCGCCGTTTTATAATAAGGATTCCCAAATATTAATATTGGGATCGTTCCCTTCTGTAAAAACCAGAGAATATGGGTTCTTTTACGGGCATGCCCAAAACCGCTTTTGGCCGCTGCTTGCACGCATTTTTAAAGAAACAACAGGCGATGGTATTGCACAGCGACAAGCTTTTTTAGCAAAGCACCATATTGCCCTGTACGATGTGATTTATCAGTGTGATATTATTGGCTCAAGTGATGCAAGCATACAAAATGTTGTGCCTGCAAATCTAAACCCCATTTTTGAAGCAACAAGTATACAGCAAGTGTTTTGCAACGGGGCTACAAGTTTTCGCTACTTTCAAAAATATCAAAAAAACAAGTTGAATAGAGAGGCCGTGCAACTGCCTTCCACCAGCCCTGCCAATGCAAGAGCGTCTTTGGATGTTTTGTACCAGTATTGGAAAATCATAAAAAACTTTACCTAAACCCTGTGCTGCAGCATGTAAGATAGCCTTCAAACCAATAAAAATCGTTCCCCCTGCATATATAGAAGGAACGATTTTTTAACGCATTTCTATTTTCATATCGCCATACTGTATAAAGCCAAGTTTACGAAACAGCTCGCTGAAACCATAGCTAAGCAGTAAGGGCAAAGCAATTTGCAATACGCCTATTTTGGCAAGTACCAGCCAAATGCTTTCGCCTGCCATAGCTTGCAATGTACCAATTTGCCCCACAAGGCCAGAGGTACCCATACCCGCCGAAGCGGAGATATTTTTCATACCAAAAAGTGTGGTGCTCAACATGCCTAAAATGGCAGATGTAAGGGTGGGTGGCAACCAAATGATTGGTTTTTTCATAATATTACCAAACTGCACCATGCTTGTGCCTATGCCTTGCACAATAAAGCCCGGCAACCCATTTTCTTTATAACTTGCAACGGCAAAGCCAAGCATTTGGCAACAGCAACCGGTTGTAGCTGCACCTGCAGCAAGCAATAAGCCATGGCTCAATTCCCCGCCTTGTGCAGTAAACAGCATGGCTGCAAGGGCCGCACTGCTAATGGGTGCAGTAAGTGCCAAACCAAATAATGTGGAGATAATGAGCCCCATGGGTACGGGGTGCAATAGCGTTGCATTTGCCAAAAAATCTTGCAATTTCGCAATGCCGTAATTGATAGGTGGGGCAAGCAAAGTAATGCAAAGCCCTGCACAAAACAATGTAGAAAGTGGTACAAGTAAAATATCAAACTTGGTTTTACCTGCCACAAAGTTGCCTGCTTCTATGCTAACAATACTTGTAAAATAAGCACCCAAAGGGCCAGCCAGCTGGTAGCCGATAGCGCCTGCCACTGCGGTGCAATAAAGTGTAAAAGCCTTGCTTTGCAACTTATGCGCAATGGCAACCCCAATGGCAGCACCAACCACAGGTGAACTTGCACCCAACACCTTGGTAATGGCAGATAGTGCATCCCACTGCAAAAGCTGATTGATTTGCCCAAAGATCAAGCCTACAATAAGGCTGGCAAATACACCCAGCGCCATGGCAGAAAGTGCGTCTACCACATATTTTTGAAAAAGTGCTTTTACTTTGTGAACAAACGTTTGCATAAACTTCCCCTTTATTGTTTTATAAAAAATTGTTGAATCTCTTCTTTGGTGGTATTTACATTGCCTTGCACAAGGCTTGGTTGCCCTCCGCCTTTGGCTTGTAAAGCATCTTGCAGTGCTTTTTGTAATGGGCGAGCATCTGTGTTAGAGCAAAGCACATAGCGAAAGCCACTCACCGTTTGCACAAATACATAAACATCGCTTTGCTTTTGGCCGCATGCTTGCACGGCGCATTTGCGCACAAGGTTGATATCTGTATCTTCTATAAAATAGAGTGTATCTGTATTTTGGAATAAGGTTTGCAATTTTTCTTCCTGCAAAGAAATCACCTTGCTTTGTAAAGCAGCAAGCTCCTCCCTTTGCTTTTGCAAAAATAACAGCAACGTGTCTTGGTTGGCAGAATATTGCTGGTAAAGGCTTTGTAGCAATGCCTTGTCTGCCAAGGTAGCGTCTAACGCGCGTATACCTGCAAGATAGCTTATGCGTATGCCTCCACGATGGCTTTGCATGCTTTGCACTCTAAACAAGCCGATTTCCCCCGTGCGTTTTACATGGGGTGCACAGCAGGCGCAAACATCTGCACCAAAAAATTCTACAATGCGCAAGTTTTCAAAATCTTGCTTTTTGCTGCGATAGAATAAATCCTTCTGTTCTTCTATGCTTGGAAAGTAGCTGCGACTTTCTATATTCTGATAAATAAGGCGATTGACTTCCTGCACAGCCTCATCCAATTGGCCCGGTGTAAGGGAACCGTCAAAATCCATCGTGGCAATGTTTTCACTTAAATGAAAGCCGGTATTGTTATAGCCATATTTTTTGTGCATAAAGCCGGAAAACAAGTGTTCTGCACTATGCATTTGCATATTGGAAAAGCGAAACGCAAAATCTATTTGCCCCTCTACATTTTCACCTACCGTAAAATCTTCCGGGCTTGCATGCACAGTATGATAAATTTTACCTGCAACTTCATCTACGCTCTGCACCACATAGCCTTTGAGCATACCTTTATCGCAGCTTTGCCCCCCTTCGTTTGGAAAAAAACAGGTAGAACTGAGCAACACCTGCACCCCTTGCGCATGGGGGATAACTTCCTGCACAACGGCTTGCATTTGGCTTTGGTAGGCATCTTGGTCAAACAAACGAATGGTAGGCATACTATACTGCTCCTTTTGGGTATTGTTTACATTATAGCACAGAAAGAAAATTTGCGTGTTATTACCTTATATTTGACACTTACCATAGCAGTTTATATAATAAATAGAAAAGTAAACGATACCTTAATCCATTATTTTGACACCACGGCCTTGGAGATACCATGTTTACAAACATCTTTTTTTTACTTGGCATTTGCGCCATTCCCATCTATTTGGCTTGCAAACAGATTCATTTTTCCTTTGGCTTGCCTCTCACTCTGTTAGGGGCAAGCATGGTATTGTTTTTGACCGGCATTGTAAACCAACTGCATGGGGGCGCTTACCTTTTGCTTGCTTTGGCTGTACTTGCTTATATTTTGTTTTTTGGGGAAATTTGGAAGCATAGGAGCAATGCAGATTTTTTTACAAGCCTGCAAAAGTGCTTGCTAAACCCCGCTTTTGCATTTTTTATACTTAGCTACTTCTTTTTTGCCTATGCCCTGCAAGGTATGAAAGCAGTTGGCTGGGACGATTTTAGCCATTGGGTAGACACTGTAAAAGTACTGTTTTTACACAATACTTTTGGTGCACACGCAAGCCACCCCCATGATTATGCCCTATTTGCAAGCTACCCTCCGGGTGCGAGTGTATTACAATATTTTTATTTGCAAATTGGCAAATTGCTTGGCAATGCCGCTTTTGCAGAATGGCCTGTATATTTTGTATACCATATTATATATATAGGGCTATTGTTGCCTGTTTTTTCCAAAATCACTTGGAAACAGTGGCCTATGGCAATAGCAACGGGGTTTACACTATGGCTCTTCCCCCTTGCGTTTATAGACTACTTTTATACCGCCGCCTATATAGATAGTTTGTTAATCGCTGCCATCGCGCTCAACTGTATGCTCATTATAAAACCGTATACAGAAAAAAGCATGGTGCATACTGCCATGGTAGTGCTTGCCATTGCTTACACCGTGCTATTAAAGGATATTGGTTTTTACTTTGCATTTTGTATTTGCCTTATCCATATCATTATTGTTTGGACAAACAAAAAAACAAAGGCAATTCGGTCTGTACTTTGGCTCATGCTTGCTTTACTGTTGCCCAAACTGCTGTGGTTTGGCTACTTGCGTTACAATGCCAGCAGTTTGGCATTTAAAAACTATAGTTCCTTAATGGATATATTAAATATCCCCTATGCGATACCTGTTATAAAAACCTATTTAAAATTTGTATTGAGCCAAAGCATGTGGGTATTTGGCTTGCCGCTTTGCGCCATACTCTGGTATTTGCTCGCCTTTACCTGCCTATACTTTGTATTACACAGCCAATATAAAAATCAACAACAAAATAAACTATTATTTTGGGGCTTATTTATCATGAGCCTATGCTATGGTATTTGCTTACCCATTATCTACATCATCAATTTTAGCCAAAAGGAAGCCTTAAGGCTTGCCGAAGTAACGCGTTATTTAATGGTACCCTTGGCGAGCGTATACGTTACAAGCTTGCTGCTGTTTTTACAAAACATAGCAAAGCACCCCAAAGCAAAGCAATGGGCAGTATTGTGCATTGGCCTTGTGCTAATATTTAGCAACAGCCACAAGTTTGCTGCTTTGGCAAACCGTAGTGCAAGTAGGCACAGCATAGAGCTTCGCACCGAAATAGACACATTTATAACCGGCATAGAAGGCAAAATTCCGGAAAATGCCCGTGTTTATATTGTTTCACAAAACCGCAAAAAAGACGATTGGTGGGCTTTGCACATGGGTTTAAAACCACGTTTTACAAACCCGAATTATACGGAAAGCTATTTGGTAGAACCTTTGATAAGCCCTGAAGCCTTTTTACAAAGCCTGCAAAACTATGATTACCTTGTAATCCATAGCCTTGACACTGCGTTTGCAAACCAATACCACAGCTTGTTTGAAAATGGGAATGTAAAAGTAGGGGTGTATGCCATAAAAACAACACAATTAGTGCAGGTTCCCTAACATAAAAACCCAACCGCCAGATAAACCGGTGTTTAGGATTTTTCACAGGATATTGTATTATTTACCAAAGGGGTGTACAATACATAAGTTCTAACAACTATGTTAGGCAATGAAAAGGAGCACTATGAAATATTACGCTGTTCAAAAAGGCAGAGAACCGGGAATATATACCACATGGAAGGATTGCCAAGCCCAAGTATATGGCTTTGCAGGTGCATTGTTTAAGTCCTTCCCTACTTTGGCTGAAGCAGAACGCTTTATGAACCATGCGCTTGGTGCGGAAGAAGAAAACAACCAAAATATAGAGGCACAACTGCAACAAATAGATACACAAAGCGTTATCGCCTTTGTAGACGGCAGCTACCAACACGCAAGCAAGCGTTTCAGCTATGGCGCTGTATTATTTACCAGTGAAGGAAAGCATACGCTGAGCCAAGCCTATGATGACCCTCAAAAAATCAGTGCACGCAATGTTGCCGGTGAAATTGCCGGTGTACAAGCTGCGATTTTATGGGCTGTGGAAAAAGGCAAAAAAAAGATTTCTGTATACTATGACTATGAAGGCATAGACAAATGGGCCAGAGGTATTTGGAAAACCAACCAGATTTTAACCCAAGAATACAAAGCTTTTATAGACGAATATGCAAAACATATTCAAATACAGTTTTGCCATGTAAAAGCGCATACCGGTATTACCTATAACGAAGAAGCAGACCAACTTGCCAAGGAGGCATTATGTTAAAAAAACTACTTCTACTTTGCTGTGTACTATTTTTAAGCTTTACACAAGCACAGGCAGAAAACCCCGCCGTATTTGCATACCAAGCCAACGACTTTGTAGTAAATATCTATGCAGACGGCAGTATAGAAACCAGCAGTGAAGATTTTATGGTAGCAGAGGAATATGTGCAAGAGCTTATTGCTTTGCTGAACCAATATGAATTACCGAAAGAAAGCACCGGTGATGCAAGCATCCACATACAAGGCAACACCCATCACTTTGATATGACCTTGCTTTCTACCATAGATTTTGATGATTTTGTGCTTACCCAAGAAGGTACAGAGGACGGCATATTCGCTCACTTGTTTATGGAAGTAAGCTACCTTTTGCGCCGTGCAGGCTATACTTTTATGCCCACCAGCTTTACCATCAGTAAGCCATAAAAATTTTTTAAATTTTTTTATAAAAAAGTGTTGACATTACGGTTAGTCTGTGCTAACATAATAATTGTTAAATCCCTTTTAACCCTTTTATATAATTTTATTCCAAAAGAAGAGCATCCCCTTATGCTCTTTTTTTGCGCATATAAAACGAATTGTTTCAAAATATTTTTATAAATAAAAGAAATATGCAAAAAAACATAATTTATATGTATTCAACTATGTACAAATAAGCTTTCTGCATATAAAAAAGCAAGCCGCAGGGCTTACTTTTTTGTATATTTTCTATTCTACTTTTTTACGCAACAAATGCTTGGCTGCAATGCCGGGGCGAGTCATGGCCCACGGGTCTAAAATTTCTTCTAATTCTTGTTCGGTTAGGTAGCCTGCTTGCAGCACCAAGTCGCGAATACGTTCACCGGTTTTAAGTGCACGTTTTGCAATTTCTGCACTCTTTTCATAGCCAAGGTGAGGTACGAGTGCTGTAACAATACCTACGCTCTTTTCCATGTCGTGCTTTAATTTTTCTTTATTGGCAATAATGCCATCCACACAGTTTACACGCAACGTATTTAAGCCGTGCGTTAACATGGTAATGCTTTCATACAAGCTGTAAAAGAGTACGGGTTCAAAAGCGTTGAGCTCCATTTGACCGGCTTCTGCGCAGAGGCAGGCGGTGAGGTCGTTGCCCATTACACGGAAGGCGATTTGATTTACCACTTCCGGTATTACGGGGTTTACCTTGCCCGGCATAATGGAAGAACCGTTTTGGCGAGGCGGTAATACAATATCACTTACCATGGTGGTTGGCCCTGAGCTCATCAGGCGCAAGTCGTTGCTGATTTTACTTAAGTTTACTGCCAGGGTTTTGAGGGTGCCGCTTACATCAAGCAAAGCGTCTAAGTTATTGGTAGCATCAATTAAGTCAGGTGCCTGTTTTAAATCCAGTTTGGTAATGCGGCTGATTTCCGGTACGATTTCAACAAAATATTGTAAATCCACATTGATACCGGTACCAATGGCAGAAGCACCCATATTGATATATTGCAGTTCTTTTTTTGCACGTTGAATTCTACCCAAGTCCCTTTGCAAGAGGCTTGCATAAGCATGAAATTCTTGCCCCAAACGGATAGGCACAGCATCTTGCAGCTGGGTTCTGCCCATTTTAATAACATCATCAAATTCTATGGATTTTTTAGCAAGGCTTTCTATCATGGCTCGGAGCGCTTCTTCCAATATGGGTAGAAGATTCAAAGCACCAATTTTGCCGGCAGTTGGGTATACATCATTGGTAGATTGCCCCATATTTACATGGTCGTTGGGATGTACTCTATCATACACACCAAGGCCTCCGCCCAAGATTTCATTGGCACGGTTTGCAATCACTTCATTGGCGTTCATATTGGCTGTGGTGCCGGCACCACCCTGTACAGGGTCAGAGATAAATTGATCCCACAATTTACCGCTCAAAATTTCATCACAAGCTTGCACAATGGCTTGCTCTACATCGTTATCCATTAAACCGGCACGGCTGTTGGTAACGGCACAAGCCCGCTTGATATAGGCGAGCGCCTTGATCATTTCCACATGCATTGTTTGCCCGCTGATACTGAAATTTTCTTTGCCACGAAGGCTTTGCACACCATAATAGGCGTTGATAGGTACTTGTTTTTCACCTATACTGTCATGTTCAATACGGTATTCCATGAATATTCTCCTGTTTTTATGATGGCTATATTATAACACTTTTTTTGCTTTGTTCAAGTACAAATATACATTTGTTTTATTTTTCACAATATAGCGCAGATAGGCTGAATATAGTATTTTTATTCACTTTTTCTTTGGCTATCCAACAAATATACATACTCTTTTACCCGAAATGTATGCTTAATGCAAAAACGTTTTGTATATAGAACAACAGGCATACTGATTATTTAAAAATCTTTTTGCAACAATAGGCAAATATCAAAAAACGAAATGAATCAAGTGCCCTTAATTTGCCAAAAAATGTGCTAAAACAGTCGGTTTATTGTGCTTTTACAGCTTGAATTGCATCTCAAAAAGTGTTACACTACCATAATGCATTATTGCAAATAAAATACAGAAAGCCGTGAAAGCAATGCCACACCGTATAGACAACGAAATTACCGAAGGTTCTTTAGTAAAAGCCTTTGCCAAATATATTTTTCCGCTTCTGCTGGGTGGTATTATTCAGCAATCCTACAGCGTAATAGACGCTTTGATTGTGGGCAACTACTTGGGTAAGGAAGCGCTTGCCGCAACAGACTCCCCCATGGCTTTTATACGTTTGCTGGTAAGTGCTTTTTTAGCACTGTCCGGTGGGGGCTCTATACTAATTTCTTTACTCTATGGTGCAAAAGATTTTACAAGAGTGCGCCAAACGGTAAAACGCATGATGCAGTTTTCTGTAATTGCAGGCTTCATTATTACCGTTATCAGCATATTGATTACCCCTTTGGGTTTACGCATTATGCTTGTACCGGAAGAACTTTTACCTTTAAGCCGCAGTTACTTAACCTACTATTTTTTAGGCACCGCCTTTGTACTTGCCTATAATATGGCAAGCGGCATATTACGCGCCGTTGGCGATAGTAAAAACCCCTTTATATATCTTTGCATTAGCGCTGTAAGCAACATTGTATTGGATTTGTTATTTGTTGCAGTATTCAAATGGGGCGTTGCAGGGGCTGCCATTGCCACGGTGCTCAGCCAGGTGATTGCTACAATACTCATTGTTTTAAAGCTAATACGCATTAAAGAATGCTATGGCTTAGAGCTTGCAAAAATAGAAATTCCGCACGGTACGCTATGGCGTGCCATAAAACTCGGCTTGCCCATGGCAGCACAAAGCGTAATATTCTCGGTAGCCAACATGTATATGCAAAGAGGTATTAACAGCTTTGGCACAGATGGTATTGCCGGTTGGACCATTATTGGCAAAGTGGATGTGATCGTGTTTATTTTGGCAGAAACCTTAGGCCTTACTGTTACCACTTTTGTAGCACAAAACTTAGGTGCAGGCAAGCTGCACAGATTAAAACGCACCATATATTTGGCACTGGGCACAAGTGCCGTGCTATATGCAAGCATGGCTTTACTGTTTTACTTTCAAATGCCGTTTTTCGCAAAGTTCTTTACACAAGACACGGGTGCCATTGCAAAGGCAGTGGAATTTATACAAATTATTGCACCCTTCCATTTCTGCTTTGCCATTACTGAAATTTTCAACTCTGCAAGCAAAGGCTCCGGCAATACCGTTACGCCTATGATGATTACATTGCTTGCCATTGGTATATTCCGTATACTATGGATGAGCATTGTATATACTGCCCTGCCCAGCGCACGCACCGTAGTGATTGGCTACCCCATCTCTTGGGGCCTTGCCGCTGCGTTTTCTGTATTACAATACTTTGTTTCGGTGCGCAAAAAGTTTGCAGTGGTAAAATAACAAGCCTCTCGGTTTGCTTGTTAATATAATAAAACGCTTGCCAAATTATATGCATACAAAAAAAGAGAGTTTTATACTCTCTTTTTTTGTACAAGGTATTTAAAAAAATAATATTTCAAATTAAGAAAATCATATAATCAACAAATACAAAAGATTTACAATAAAACATTTGTCAATCATTTAAATACATTACAGCACCCTTTTGCTGATTATACAATAAATATTGCAAAAAAATATAATGTTACAACGAAATACAACCTATCAATTATATTTATGACTGTCATAGCCAGAAAAAGCTTATCAACACTTAACATGCTAATTCAATTGTATATTGTTTGGTTCTTTTGATAAAATTTCTGCTTGCATTTACAGCATTTTCACTAAACAGTATGTTTTGAAAGGTTTCGTCTGCCTTACCGCTTTGCTGTTGCTGAAAAGCTGCCTTTTAGAAGATACTTGGGGCTACCGGAATACAGGCATTACCTACTGTGGATGTGCAGTGTGAATCGACTTAATAGATACAGTATATAAGGGTGGCTGCAAAATCAACACCGCACCTGCATAAGCAAAAAGAGCTTCCATCGTTTCCCTCGGCATTTCTTTTTGTAACGGCAGCCCTAAACCCATTGGTAAAACCTTATTTTTTGCCGGTTTTTATACTCACTGCCGTCTTTTTGCATAGTTGCAACAGAGGCGCGTTTAAGTTGTAAAAAACACTTTATATTTAACAATAATTGCTACATTTCTTTGTTATATTTGGTAGATACAAAATGCGAAATATGCTAAAATACAAAAGTATATTGCAGTATAACGCGTGTGTTTTATCACGTAATAAAGTCGTTACTTATATAATAAAAAAGCGAGTTTTTTATACAGTTTACCTTTATAAAAATTATTTTTTTGTAAAAGAGCGCAAAATCTATGCTGCCTGTTAAAACCACATACGAATATTTGTAAAGCAACGCTTTACAAGCTTTTATAGACAAAATAAAATGGGGAAATTTTTATGAACAAAACAAAACGTAAATTTATGCTTTTACCGATACTGCTTTTGGTGTTTATGTGTTTGTTAAACGCACAGCCTGCATACGCACAGCTCAATAAAGTGTATGTAAGTGTTACAGGCAGCGACAGCAATACCGGCGCCGATGCAGCCAACGCCGTGCAAACTTTGCAAAAAGCCATTGAGCTTGTGGCAGAGGGCGGCACTGTGGATATCTCGGGAGCGTTACCGGTTCTAAATGACTTGCAAATTGCAAAGAGCGTAACCCTTTCCATACACAGCAATGTAAATGATACATCTTATGTATCTGTAGCCGCAGGCAAAAAGCTTTCCCTTGCAGAGGGCAAAACCCTCAGCGTTAAAGCCGATGGCAGCAATGCCGTAAAACAGGCAATATTACTGCAAAACGGCGCTATATTGGGCGACGGAAAGTATGAGTTTGATTACAGTGGCTTAAGCGAAACCAATCGGCTTGCCTCTCATGCGTTTAAGCTGATGGGAAACGCTAAAATCATGGGTTCTGCACCCGATAAAGTAGACATCGGCCTGACCAATATTCGCTTCCTTGAAGGAGCAATACTTGGGCAAACCAATCCCATATATAATGTAGAAAACGCAAAGATTGCACAGAAATATACGCTTGCCGGCAAAGTTAATATAGTGTGGGGCGGCCCATATTACATGAAAAACGTTAACTATAATATTGTTAGCGCAAGCGGCAATCGTGCCCGTTTTGAAACTCCTTTGTATTTAACAGACTCTGCGTTGCATGTGAATATTGCGGCAAATCCCAACTCGGGCTTTGGCATTATACTTGCAACCGACAAGTATAGCATTAAGAACTCCGCAATTACAACGCAGAGCGGCATTATCCTATTAGATAAGGGTGTATTGCAAACGGTTAGCGGCAGCACCATAAAGGCGGATGGAATACAGATAGCCAAAAGCCCGGCGCCCCATCAACCGGACTATTTTGGCGATGTAACAAACGAAAAGGAATTTACATTTACCCAAAATCCCAATATTGGCTATGTTTCTTTTGAAGATGATAAAAGCAACCGTTATGAAATTTCTTATCCCGCCATCACACCAAGCGCGTCTAAAACCATACCTTATCCCGGCGTTATTCTTACTTTTCAGTCTGAAGACGGCAGCAAAACCCAAAAATATACGCTTATCAAAGGCACAAGCCTTGACCAATTGAGCGGCATTGCCATTGTAGACGGTGCGTTGATCGATAAAACAAAACTCAATGCTTTTGAAGCCTCTATAGGCGCAGATATTGATTTTGAATATTTTGTGGACGGCGATATAAGCAAACCCTATACCACCGCAGATCAGATTACAGAAAACACCACGGTTGTTTTAAAAGCCGTTACAGACGGTGTGCGCTATTATTTGAACGACGGCAGTGCCAATCATGACAAATATATATTTGTACGCAAAAACGACGGTCAAACCACACCGCTCACTTTGGCACAAGTTATAGCTAAAAATGCTATGTTCAAACAGCATAGCAAAATATTTAAGGGTTGGACTTTAGACCCGGCGGGCAACACTCCGGCGGGCAGTATAGATCCCAATTCTTCTGCTACAACCAATCTTTATGCAAAGTGGGAAAATAAAAAAGCCTTTAACGTAACGTATTACAGAAATAAACCGGATACCACCAGCGTTGCAAACCCGGAAGTTGTAAATGTTGTTCTGTATGAGGGCGATCACTTGGCCGGCATATTGGTTGACAGCAATAAAAAAATTCACCTTATCAATAACAGTGAATCGGAGGGCAATAGGTTTATTACCAGCGATGATGTAATAGAAAAGGGATACTACCAAAAAGAATTTGCCCCAACTTACGGCCCGTGGTATTGGCTTGGCAGTTATGGTCTTTCCAATATATTATCGGATAATTATACCAATTTATACAGAACCCAGGGCTGGAATACGGCAAGCGACGGCAGCGGCACGTATTATCGCGGCGGGCATACTTTGACCGCCGAAGATTTTGAAAAAACCGGCGGCAATTTGGTGCTTTATGACCAATGGGTAGAATTAGAAACCCTTAAGAAAACACATGCCGCAGCGATTGCAGATCCGCAAAAAGCAAGGCCGAATATTAAACTATCTGCCGAACAAGCGCCTGCTCCTTCCGATTATGAAACGGCATCGGGGGCACTTGTGGTAGACCATTCTCAAACGCTCAACTATTATGCCTACCTTAATTTTGAAAAACTGCGCACGGAACTTGTTACACTCTGGGGCAGAATCAACGAAGTAACCGAATGGTCGGGTACAATGAATGCTTATTTCGATTCTCGTCTGGTATTTGATAAAAATATAAAACTGCTTTTTGAAAGCACTTGGCAAGTGCCGGATATGACCAAATTGGAACAGTATGGCGTTACAGATGTACAGCAGGTGCCCGGTAAGCCTACGCAATGGATTTTTACTATTAAAAAAGAATTCTTAACGAACAATTTGGTAAGCAACCGCCAGGGTACCGATACCTCTTATGATTCCTTGGGTTATAAGTATTACAAAGCAGATTTACCTGTAAAAATTATACCTAAATATGACCCGAACGGTGTAGATTTTCAAAAGCTCTCGTATGAGGATTTTATGAAACCCATGGTGCTTACGGTGTACGATAGCTATGGAAAGGGCATCAATGCCTATATCACAAAGGAATCTGCCAATAAAATTGCGCTTAGCGACAAACCGGTGATTATTGTGGGCGGCGATATTCAAATGAATATCAACGGTTTTGAGAGGCAGGGTTTTACGCTTTTAAAATATAAACTCAAGTCCAACGCCTATGATGAGCATGCAAAACTTTACCCATCCGGTATTGTGCATGCAAAGTATGAGAAGGTAAACCACACCGATTATACCAACGTGCTGGAAGCGCTTACAAATCCAGATACAAACAATTTTACAGACAGCAAAGAGGGCCGCGCCTTAAACGATAAGCTTATAGGTGATGTCAATAACTTTGCAGAACAATATCATTTTGCAATTCCAAACTATGCAGGCTTGGATTTGGTGGCTATTAAACTGCAGGTGCAAAAAACCGATGCCAACGGCAATTATGAAGTAAACCAAGACGGCACACCCAAATATACCGAAACCGTTTATGCAGATACTTTCTATACCAACAAGGCGGGCAGCTTGGCAGAGGGTAAAGCCCTGCTCCAAGGCGACTTTTTGCACAGCCAAATTACTACCTATGTATTGCAATATGCAGTGCCCACAGGCGCCGTACGTGCAGAATATTATATTGCAGGTACCGAAACCAAACTGCAAGACGATAAAATCGTATTGCCGAAAGGCACTGCCATAGGTACTGCTTACAGCGATACACCGCCAAGTCAAATCATAAAAGACGGTAAAACCTATAAATTGGTAACAAACCAAGACGGTACACCTATTCTAAAAGCCGGTTCCGCTGCTGCTCAAGGCAACGTAGAAGCCGAAGAAAAAGTGATTCAGTACCAATATGTTTTGGCAGAAGAACCGGCACCGACCACAACACCGATGCCTGTGATCAAGGTGCCTCAAACAGGCGACAACACAAATATTGCACTATATGCAATACTTATGCTTGTGGCAGCTATAGCATTTGCCGCAATTCGCAGAGCCAAGTGTAAAATAAACAAATAAAACCGATAAGAAGGGCGCGTATGCGCCCTTTAGATTATAAAACGCTTGCCAAATTATATGCATACAAAAGAGAGAGTTTTACGCTCTCTTTTTTGTGCAAGGTACTGACAAGAAAATAATATTAAATTAAAAAATTCAGGAAAATATAATCAACAAATGCAAAGGATTTATAATAAAGCATTTGTCAATCATTTGTTTGTCGTGCAATAAATATTGCAAAACAAAATATAATGTTACAAATAAATACAAGCTGTCAATTATATTTATGGCTGTCATAGCCGGAAAAAGCTTGCCAACACTTATACATGCTTTTGCATTGCAGTCTAAGTATATGTCTTTTTATTGTACAAAACCCCCACCCTTACAGGTGGGGGGCTTCTTTTATGGTGTTTCTGTAACGGTAGAAATATCTATTTCATTTTCGGTGGGCGTGGTTTCCTGCTTTGCTTCATCTGTAACTTGCGGGGCAGCAGCTTCTGTGGCGGGGGCTGCGCTCCCTTCCTGCCCATAGCTTGCTGCTTCTGCAATAAAAGCGCCGTCTATGTTTTTCCAAACATCACGCATATAGCGGCTTACAAGGTAAGGGCCTTGGGTTGGGTTCATGCTGATGCGATACTCTTGTTCTGCACCTAACAATACAATTTCGCCCTTATTTTCTATCATTTGATTTAAAGCAGTAAGATTGTGTGTTAAGCTGATACGCACTACACCCCGTTCTACTACCCATAGGGCACTATCAAGCTCGGTTACCTTATTGCCACGCAC
>JAEWXD010000010.1 GCA_023396045.1 Bacillota bacterium
GACAGCACACTTGTATAGCCATTGCCAACAGATACTTCCTTTACAGTATATGCTATTTTCTTGCCGTCCTTATATTCTGCAAGATTGGCAAAGCTTCCTGCCCAGTTGTTTTCTTTGCTTAAAGTAAGTGTTTCTCCTGCTACTTCTTTGCCATCTTCCAACAGCTGAACACTTACGCTGATTGGCCTCTTACCGTCTTGGTTTGCATTGTCTTCCCATACTTTTTTTACATCTATGGATACAAATTCCGGGTTCATTGCATTGGTAATGGTAAAGCCGTTTTCTTCTGTTCCGCTTATGCTTGGAGCTGCATAACCATCCACCGGTGTTTCTTTAACAAAATAGTGAATTGGCTTATCTATATTTTTGATAGGCAAATCAGAGAAGGTTGTTTTCCATTCGTTTTCTTGATTTAACTCGCGTGTTTCAATATCGTATTCTTCACCATCAAAGGTGGCAACCAATGTAACCGTTATATTGCGTGGGCGGTTAGGGTTGTTATTGTCCTCCCAGATTTTAGACACAGAAACTTTCGTGGTTGGCTCATCTATACCAAAGGTAACGGTTCCGTTTGAACCTATCCCGCCACCACGAGTAGCAGATGTATTGCCGCTTATAATCACTTTTGCAAGTTTGTCGGTTAATGCATTGCTTGTTTGCTCGGTATGCAATGCAAGAGAAGTGTAGCTTGGCAGCCGGCCTTTGTGTTCATCATCTGCAAGCAAACTGCCGTCTTCTTTTTTCCAATGGTATAAATTTCCGCCCAACATACGCTTGGATATTTCATATTCGGGAATTCCGCCGTGGAATCCATAGTTAGGCTGCGATAGAATATATATTTCGTTGCCTACCGTTGTTGCATTATCATATAAAGCAACACCGTTGGTTGCATGAATTTTTGTTTTGGAAATAGGGCAGCCTGCAAAGCCTGCACCTGCAATTCTTGCTTTGTTGTCTTTTATAACAACATTGTGTAAATATAGTTCGCCGTTGCTTCCCCTATATACATGGCCTTGGTAATGCCATTCCTCCGGCATACCGTTTACATATATGCCGCCACCGCCAAAGGATTTTTCTGTACGACCGCTGCCATCCATGGCATTGTTGATGATCTTACCGCCTTCAATATATGCCTTATGAATTATGGTTTTATTTAATTCTGCTTGTATAAAAATACCGCCTCCGGCAGCGCCGGCTGTATTGCCTTCTATAACACCGCCGGTCATTTTCAGTATATTGGGAGCGGCGCTGCCGTCATTGCCGCCAATGCTGATACCGCCACCGATTTCGCCGGATTTGTTGTTTTTTATAACTGCATCATTGGAGAAATTAACTGTTGAGCCCTCGTATGCAAGCACACCGCCCCCGGCAGCATAATATTGCCAAACATCTGTATCATAAAAGCGCAAAGCATTATTGTTTTGTATAATACCGCCCGAAAAATTCAGTGTAGATTTATATAAGAAAATCCCACCGCCATAATTTGCTTGGTTGCCATCAATATTTCCACCGGTCATATTAACGGTTGCACGATATGCATAAATCGCACCGCCTTCGGTTTTGTTATTGGTACGATTTTTTATTTTATTGTTTTTCAGAACCGCTTTATCGCCTATATTTAAAGTTCCCCCGGCGTTCACTTTAATAAGTGAATTGTTTATTTCTTTGTTGATATCTGCATTGCCATTAAGTACAACATTAGATAAGCTTGCTGTTTTTCCGGCAGGAACATTAAATAAATAGCCTTTAAATTCCTCGCCTCTTATAATTTCTGCATTGGTTTCCAATAAAGAGATATCGCCTTCCAAATCCGCAGTGCCAATTACAATAATTTTTTTGGCGCCGGGGTTGTTTTTTGCCAGCTCTTTTGCCTTTTGAAAAGTTTTTACTGCGGTTTGCGGGGTTTTACCATCGGCGGCATCATTGCCTGCAGTACCGTTAAGATAAATAGCTTCTTCACTGAATTTAATGTTTTCTATTAAAAAAACAGTTTTATAAGAAGTGTCGCCCTGTATATGTGCAATTACTACATTTTCTAATTTGGGTACTTTTAAAACCAATTTATCGCCATCTTGCCTTAAGAATAAATCATATTGCAATAAATGGGGCTTAATAAGGGATCCGTCATCATAGGTATAATATTCTACAGCTATATTTTTGCTTGTTACATTTATGGAATCAAACAAAGTTGTTCCATTCCATTTGTATTTATTCCATGGTTCTGCGTTATTGTCTACCTTAAGGGACATTGTTTGCTTTTTGGTATCCGCACCTGCAATATGCAAAACAATATCTACAGAAAAATCTTTTAAATTCCCCTCTGAATCTATTGTTGGACTGTTTTGATACCACCAGCCATCTTGATAGGCACTTAATACTCCATCATGATTTGCACCCGGCCTGTTTGCATTAAATTGTAACACAAAAGAATCCCCGTCTGTTTTTATGTGATTTGCAGCAAGGTTATTCGTTTCAAATTGAGAATAATAGGTTTTCTCAGCCTCAGCCAATGGTGCACCTGCAAAAACAAAGCATACCACCAATATAGCCAATAATACAACAGTACATTTTTTAAAATTCATTTTCTATCTCCTTTATATCATATATACATACTCTAAAATGAAATAGGAAAAAATTCACCCTTTGTGTAATGTTCTCCTCAACAAAAAATTTAAAATGCAGCGGCAGAAAAGTCTGCTCAATGTTTGGCGCTTTGCTTATTTTTTTAAAATAATATCACCCTTTATATATTTATTATAATACAGTATACCAAAAAATATTCAATTGTTAAAGTGTTATTTATTATATTTATTACAAAATTTAATAAAAAATACTCTATTTCAAGCCTGCTTTTCTTTTTCAAGGCAAATTTTGACCTTACTGCTTGCTAAGAGGGGATACCTTACAATAAAACAGTGCTTTATGCCTTCTGCTTGCTGCATTACAAAGCCATATTTGCTATAATCCTTTCAGTTGCCTGCCCATGCACATAATATCCCCATATAAATATAAAGAAACAAAGCCCCGAACCAACTGCCCTTGTTTACGAAAATATAGCAGCTATGCTATAATAATGGTTATGGAAAGGGGTGGTTAAATGCGTTTTACAAAAATGCATGGCATAGGCAACGACTATATTTATGTGAACGGCCTGGAAGAAACCGTAGAAAATCCGGAAGAAACAAGTAGGGAGATCAGCAACCGGCACTTTGGTGTGGGTTCTGACGGCCTGATTATTATAGATAAAAGCGAACAGGCGGACTTTACCATGCGCATGTGGAACAGCGACGGCAGTGCCGGCAAAATGTGCGGCAACGGTATACGCTGCGTTGCTAAGTATGTATATGAAAAGGGCCTTACAGATAAGACCTTTTTAACCATAGAAACCGGTGCCGGCATAAAGCGGCTTTGGTTGGAAGCCGCCGGTGGCAGAGTGCGCAGCGTGCAAGTGGATATGGGCGAGCCCGTACTGGTGCCTCAAAACATCCCCACCACACTCAACAAAAGGCAACTCAAGCGCCATAGGGTGAAAACCGAATTTGGCAGCTATTACATTTGCACCGTAGGCATGGGTAACCCCCACGGTGTTGTGTTTGTAGACGATGTAAACGCCATAGATATAGACACTGTAGGCAAAGCCTTGCATGAGCACGAGATTTTTCCGGACAGATGCAACATTGAATTTGTAGAAATTATCTCTCGCAACACCATAAAAATGCGCGTGTATGAACGTGGTGCAGGCGAAACCTTAGCCTGTGGTACGGGCGCTTGTGCCAGCGTGGTTGCTGCTGTGCTTAACGAACATTGCGATAGAGAAATAGATGTATTGCTCCGTGGCGGCACTTTGCACATAGAATGGTGCGAGGCAGACAATCACGTATTTATGCGTGGCCCTGCCACCTTTGTTTGCGATGGTGTTTGGCCTTTCCCGGAAAACGACTTGCGTGAAAAAACAGAAATCCGTGAGCCCATCAACGCAAACCCTGAATTACAAAATATCCCTAAGGAGAAATAAAATGCTGAAAATTAACAGCAACATACATAAATTGCCCGGCAACTATCTCTTTGCAGATATTGCAGAGCGTGTAAAACAATATACCTTATCAAACCCCAATGCCAATATTATTCGTTTGGGTATTGGAGATGTAACTCGCCCTCTTGCGCCATCTGTGGTAAAAGCCATGGTAGAGGCAAGCAATGAAATGGGCTGTGCAGAAACATTCCGCGGCTATGGCCCTGCCGAAGGCTATGACTTTTTGATTCGTGCCATTATTGAAAACGACTATGCTGCCCGTGGCGTGCATATAGACGCAGACGAAGTGTTTGTATCCGAAGGCGCTAAAAACGATGTAGCCAACATTCAAGAGCTATTCCATGCCACTGCCAAAATTGCCGTAACCGACCCCGTATACCCTGTATATGTGGATAGCAATGCCATGAGTGGCAGAGCCGGTATTTACAGCAACGACCGTTGGGGCAAGCTGCTCTACTTGCCTGTAACCGCAGAAAACGGCTTTGTGCCGGAAGTGCCTGCAAGCCATGTAGATGTAATTTACCTTTGCTACCCCAACAACCCCACCGGCACAACACTCACCCACGCACAATTAAAGCCCTTGGTAGATTATGCCAATAAGCACGGCTCATTGATTATTTATGATGCCGCCTACAAGGCCTTTATCACCAACCCCAATGTACCCCACAGCATTTATGAAGTGGAGGGGGCAAAAAGCTGTGCCATTGAATGTTGCTCCTTTAGCAAAACAGCAGGCTTTACCGGCGTGCGTGTAGCCTATACCATTGTGCCCAAAGAAGTGTATGGTGTAGACGAAAACTGCAACCATGTGCGCCTAAGAGACCTTTGGGCAAGAAGGCAAGCCACCAAAACCAATGGCGTTAGCTATATAACCCAACGGGCTGCAGAAGCCATTTACAGCCCCCAAGGCAAAGCAGAATGTGCGCAAACCATTGCTTACTATTTGCAAAATGCAAACCTTATACAAAAAAGCCTGAGCGCAATGGGCTATACCTGCTTTGGTGGCAAAGATGCCCCTTATGTATGGCTCAAAACCCCAAAAGGCCTCACCGGCTGGCAATTCTTTGACTTGCTGCTCAACAAAGCCGGCGTTGTTGGCACCCCCGGCGAAGGCTTTGGTCCTTCCGGCTGTGGATATTTTAGACTCACTGCATTTAACAGTTTAGAAAAAACCAAAGAGGCCATGGAAAGAATCGCAAATGTGTAAAAGATAAAACTAAAAAAATATGTATAATAACAGCACCCCATGGGTGCTGTTATTATATATTTTCTATTAAATTAAAATAATTATTATTCTTTCAGTTGTTTCTCAAAGCTTAGATTTTTGATGTTTTTTAAGCTGTTCAAAAAGCTTTTCATCAAACTTTGTTATTCATTTTTCCGTTGTTCTGAACGTGGATTTCCTGTTTACATATTTGTTTCTGCAATTAAATATCGTTTGGAACGATTTTTTAATTACATCATTCAGGGTTTGTTGTATTACCCAAAACGGTAAATGCTTTTTCTTGAAATTTTACTAAAAATCAATACTTTATATTACTTTTGATGATATTTTTCAAGGCTATCATGTACAGCAGAATCGTATAAGAAATGAGCAGGTGTTCAATATTTTCGTTCACAATCGTGCTTTTGCTTTGCACAATTGTTTCCCGTTGCAAATGTCAGTACATATTAAATTGGGCAGATTAAAAATTCCTCGTATAATAAAATTTTATATTACATTGTTCTGTTTTTTATACATATATTATCCCCTACTCACTCAAAACCTCTTGCAACCCGTCCCCATCTAAAATCTCTATTTGTTTTGCCGCACAGCGTATATACCCTTTGCCTTCCAGCTTCTTTAGCTCTCTATGCAAAGAGGGTCTGGAAACATTCATTAAGAGTGCCCATTTGCTAATGGACTCAGGTATGGCAATGGTGCTTTTGCCACTTTGTTGTTGGCGCAAAAGCAACCAAAAAGCTGTTTTTTGGGCAATGCCTGTGTATGAAAAGAGTTCCAGACGCTGTTGTAACATATAGGTTGCGGTGGATATTTCTGCAATGAAGTTATCTAAAATGCGCCGGTCTTTTTGCATAAGGGCAAGCAGGTCTGCTTTATGTAGAATCATAAGGCAGGTGGGTTCAAGTGCCATTACATCACAAGGGTACTTGTGATTGCGGGAGAACACAGCGGCAGGCCCTATCATATCCCCACGCATACGGGTGGTTACATTTACCATGCTGCCGTTAGGGAAGGTTTTTTGCGCCTGTACACGCCCTTCCAATACTATGCCCACTTTGTTTGCCTCATCCATTTGATGGAAAATAATCTCTTCTTTATCGTAACAGAGTATATGGTGGGGCGTATCTGCCAGCACAGCACGTAGATCTGTTGCTGTAAAGCCTTTAAAAATTGAGCATTTGTCCAAAGCTAAATAATCCATGTTCTTACCTCGTAATGTATTCTTGTAACCATTATACACGAAAATATTTATAAAAGTGTATCTACAGATACTAAATTTGTATGAAAAATCGTATATTATATACATGAAGAGTGCTTACAACACAAGCACACTTTACAAAAATAAATTTATAAATAAGGTAAATAATATGGCTAAAAAATTAGATCTTTCCAAACCGGTGTACGAGCTTGTAAAGCAATACCCGGAACTTACCAATATAATGGTAGAACTTGGCTTTAAGGAAATTGCAAACCCGGTAATGCTTAACTCTGTTGGCAGAATTACCACCATACCCAAGGGTGCAAAAATGCATAAAATATCCATGATGAAAGTGGTTACCAAACTGGTTGCCAGCGGCTTTGCGTTAGAAGGCAAAATGCCAAGCTTTGTATTTGGTGGCAAAAAGCAGGAATTTGCAATAGAAAAACCGGCAGGCGTATCACAGGAGCGCATCAATCAAATTAAAAGCTTCCTGCAAAGGCTTGGCGAAGGCGAAGCATTGGATAGTGTGCGTGAAGACTTTGTAGCACAATTCAGCCATGTAGAAGCTTCTGAAATAATGTTGGCAGAACAGGCGCTTATGAAAGAAGGCACACCACTGGAGGAAGTGCAAAAACTCTGCGACATACACTCTGCATTGTTCCACGGTGCAACCCGTGAAGAAAAAATTATGAACGCAGAGTTGGAGGTAGAAGCCTCACTCAAACGCAAGGAAGAGGGCACAGACAAAACCACACAAGCGCTCGTTGCTACAGCCGGCCACCCATTGCACACATTTAGCAAAGAAAACGAAGCCTTTGAAATGCGTATTCCCAAAATTCGTGCCTTGCTTGCAAATAGAGCCATTACAGCAGACATTGTTGAAGAGCTCCGTCAGATTTCGGTGCACTATGCCAAAAAAGGAGACCTGCTCTACCCCCATTTAAAAGTGAAGTATGATATCACCGGCCCATCTAATGTAATGTGGACGGTGGATGATGAAATTAGAAATACCCTTTCTACACTTGCAAAACAAGCAAGCTTTGATGAAAGCTGGTATGAAAGCTTTGCCGCCACACTTACCCGTGCAGAAGAAATGCTTTATAAAGAGAAAAACATTCTCTTCCCCATCTGCGCTACAAACTTCACCAATGAAGAATGGTTTAACATTTATGAGGACGCCAAAGACTATGCCAATATTTTTGGTGTAGTGCCGGAGCGTTGGGCAGAAGCCGAAAGTGCTTTGGCAGAAAAAAAGAAAAAATCCCAAGAAGCACTTTTAAACGGTGAAATTGTAATGCCCGGCGGCCACATGACTGTAGAACAGCTTACTGCCATGCTCAATACCATTCCACTGGAAATCAGTTTTGTGGACGAAAACAACATTAACCGTTACTTTAACGAAGGGCCAAAGGTATTTAAACGCGCCGGTATGGCGATAGATAGGGATGTTTTCTCTTGCCACCCGCCCAAGATTGAACCCATAGTGCGCAGTATTTTGGATAGTTTTAGAAACGGCACACAAGACAGTGTACCTGTTTGGATGGAAAAAGAGGGCAGAACCATGCTTGTTACCTATATGGCAGTGCGTGATAAAAACAAAAATTACTTAGGCACAATGGAGCTGGTGCAGGATATGGAGTTTGCAAAAGAACATTTTGCAAAATAATGTATCTGGGGATACAGAATAAAACAGCATAAATGTTTACAATAATATAGAACATTACACAAGGTGTAGAAAGGGCGCATATGAAAGAGCAAATTGGAAAAACTTTCAGCATTGCTAAAGAAAACACAGCAGTGCCAAGCTGCACCATATCCAAAGAAATACACAGTGGCAATAACGCCGTTATTTACTTCTCTTTGGCAGCAAATACCGACATCAGCGCAGAAATTTTTCCCTACTACAAGTTACTGCTTGTGGCAGAAGGAGCCGTAGAAGTATATAGCACAAATTTTTGCAAAACACTACAAGCCGGGCAGTTCATGCTCACCCATACGGATATACCTGTGGGTATGCGCACAGCACAAGGTGCCGTTTATACAGAAATAGCAATACAAAAGGAGGATTTTATGAACAAAGCAATACAAGCCGGGGAAGTATTTCAACTGGCAGAGCTGATTCCCTACCAAGAGGGCAAAATTGTAAATATGGATATTGCCCACAATAGCAAAATGAAATTTGTGATTATGGCTTTTGATAAGGGTACAGGTCTTTCAGAACATGCCGCCCCCGGTGAAGCAATGATTTTTGCTTTGAACGGTGAAGGCGAAATTGGCTACGAAGGCAAAACACACCATATTAAAGCGGGTGAAAATTTCTGTTTTGCCAAGGGTGGCTTACACTCCGTAAAAGCAACAGAAAAATTTAAAATGGCTTTGCTTTTAACTTTAGAATAAGTAAAAAACAAAGGGAATAAAAATAAGGCAATCTGCCACGGAAGAAACATAAAATTTATAAAATATAAAAGGAGATTTAATATGGAACCAAAAATGTTTTGTTTTCAATGTCAAGAAACAGCAGGCTGTACCGGCTGCACCCAAAGCGGTGTATGTGGTAAAACACCGGAAGTAGCCAATTTACAAGACGTACTCGTGTATGTAACCAAGGGTATTTCTGCCATTACCACACAATTAAGAGCAGAAGGTAAAACGGTAAAACAAAATGCCAATCATTTGGTTACACTCAACCTGTTTACCACCATTACCAACGCCAATTTTGATGCAGATGCCATTGTAAGCGCCATTGTAAAATCCTTGCGTGTAATGGCAAAATTAAGAGGTAAGCTGGATACAACAAGCAATTTACCACAAGCATCTCTTTGGGCTGTGGATCATGCCTTGTTCAACGGCATAGAATGCGGCACAGAATGTGCTTGCACTGTACCGGAGCTTACAGCAGAAGACTTGGCTGCATTAAAACAGCTCTTCCTTGCCAAAGCAAAAGAAGCAAGCATACTTGCCACCGAAAACGAGGATGTACGTTCCTTGCGTGAATTGATTACCTACGGCCTCAAAGGGCTTGCCGCTTATTCCAAGCATGCAAATGCACTTTTGCAAGACAATGAAGAAGTAGATGCCTTTATACAACGCGCTCTTGCCGCTACTTTGGACGATAGCTTAAGCGTAGAGCAGTTGGTTGCACTTACCTTAGAAACCGGTAAATTTGGTGTAGACGGCATGGCTCTGCTTGACGCTGCCAACACAGGCGCATACGGTAACCCCGAAATTACCACCGTGGATATTGGTGTACGCAACAACCCGGCTATCTTGATCTCCGGGCACGACTTAAAGGATTTAGAGCAACTGTTGGAGCAAACCCAAGGCACCGGCGTAGATGTATATACCCACTCTGAAATGTTGCCCGCCCACTACTACCCTGCATTTAAAAAATATGCCCACTTTGCCGGCAACTATGGTAATGCATGGTGGAAACAAAAGGAAGAATTTGCTACCTTTAACGGCCCTATTTTAATGACCACCAACTGCATTGTGCCACCTGCAGCTTCCTATAAGGATAGACTTTGGACAACAGGCGCAGCCAGCTTCCCGGGTTGTAAACACATTGCAGGTAAATATGGTGAAGTAAAGGATTTCTCTGCCATTATTGCCCAAGCCAAAACTTGCCCAGCACCACAAGCCATTGAAAGCGGCAACATTGTAGGTGGCTTTGCACACGAACAAGTGTTTGCCCTTGCAGACCAAGTGGTTGGCGCAGTAAAATCCGGTGCGATTCGCAAATTTGTAGTAATGGCAGGCTGCGACGGCAGAATGAAAAGCCGTAACTACTACACAGAATTTGCAGAAAAATTACCAAAAGACGTGGTTATTTTAACTGCAGGTTGCGCAAAATACAGATACAACAAATTGCCGCTGGGCGATATCAACGGCATTCCACGTGTATTGGATGCCGGCCAATGCAACGACTCTTACTCCCTTGCATTGATTGCCTTAAAGCTCAAAGAAATTTTTGAACTGAACGATATTAACGAACTCCCCATTGCCTTCAACATTGCATGGTATGAACAAAAGGCAGTTATCGTATTGCTTGCACTTCTGTACCTTGGTGTAAAAAACATTCACCTTGGCCCAACACTCCCTGCCTTCCTTTCCCCCAATGTTGCCAATGTATTGGTAGAAAACTTCGGCATTGCCGGCATCGGCACCGTAGATGAAGACTTGGAATTGTTCTTTGGAGAAAATAAATAAGAACTCAAAAAAGCACCCCACGGGTGCTTTTTTTATATTAACGCTTTATGCAGTGTAGGCTTTTCATAAACTGCAGTTAGCGCTTAGACTTATTATCTTTTTAATTTTTTAATCAACAAACAATCCGGTGAACATATACATTACGCAAAATAACACATATACAAGGCTTAACAAGCAAGGGATTTCTTTCTTGCCACCATATAAAACCTGTGAATACGGCCGCAAATAGCACCATCTCTTTCTAATATCTCTTGTGCTTTATAAGGTTGCTCTAAGTGTGTATCCACTGCAAAATCAATAAATTCCCACTCTATCATTCTTGCAAACCACACCAGTGCGCCAACACCAAAAAACTGTATGGGTTGAAAAGCTTCGCCACACGCTAAAATTTCAAAACCATTTTCTTCTAATTCTTTTTTTCTGATTTCTAAATATTGCTTAGGGTAGCTTACTTCTGTAATTTCCGGCTGTAAAAGCCGCACTAAGTTCCAATCGTTTTCTGCGCCAACCTGTTGGGTTAAAAATAAGCCTTTTTCTTTTAAAGCTCTTTTTAGTTCTGCTATGTTATAATCCCCATGCCTGTTGGTAATAATATCAAATGCCAATTAAATCTCTTTTAGCTTTTTCGGAAAATATTATCTTATATTTCATCTCCCTAACTCTTTCTTTAACTCATTTTCAACTTCTTCAAAGCTATATATTCTTCCATTCTCAAAATCATTTTGAGCTTTTAACATTTCAATATTAAATTCTGTTTCTGATAAATCTGACAAAGAAAGAGGCTTTGTATTAGGGATTTTAACTTCAAAAGGCAAACCGTTTTGCATTACAACCTGTCTTAAAAAGATAGATACGGCATTTAACATTGGTATTCCAAGTTTTTCAAGTACCACTTCCGCTTGTTCTTTAATATTAGGTTCTACTCTTACATAAATATTTGATGTTCTTGCCATATATATCACTTTTGATTGCGAATAGCAATACATTTGGTGCCATAATATAAATAACAGACACTGTCTGGCAAATGTAACAACTGCCCTACCTTTCCTCATTCCCGTAATAGTGCTTTATATGCTTTTGTCTTGCCATGCAATGGCACTATTGGCTATTGTTGAAAAGCAATGTTTCCAAAATTCGTTTTTATAATTCATTGCAAAGGGGTAAAAGAAAAGTGTTCAACCTTTTCGGGTGATCACTAAAGCAGTATGTAAATTAGTACATTCTATACATATATCTTATAGCGCAAGATATTTTGCATATTTTCCAAGTACTTTTCTTCCCACATATACGCAAGCTGATGTACAGATAATAACCAAAACTGCATTTATTGGATATATTGCGAAAGCTTCATAATATGGCACTTTATTAAGCACCATCATTACTGCAAGATGTGAGAAGTATATTCCAAATGAAATCTCGCCCAATTTGAATAATATTTTCTGTTCAAAGTGCTTTTTATTCATAATAAATTTGTATGCTAATAAAGCAAATAAAGAACCGGCAAGAATGGAAGAAAGCTTGATCTGTGTACCACAATTCGTTTCTCCCATAGATAGATACCAATATCCTTCAGCAATTTGCAAAGCAATTGCACCACACCAAAGAATGAATAAGTTCTTTGTTTGAACTTTTATTTGAACCAATCCATTACCAATCAGATACCCTAAATAGTAATATGTAAACCACCCCAAACATGAAACGGAAGATATAATGGCAAGATGCTTATTTATGGTAATTCCACAAACCAACGGAATTAAGCGAATAAAGATTATTTCAAGCGGTGTAATAAAAAAGCCAAGATATTTATATTTAGATCTTGCAAGTTTATCTATCAATGGAATTAAAAGTGTAAACTCGCAGTAAACGAATATATAGTACATAATGGCCGCACTATTTGCAGTGAGCAAGGTTTTAATATATGCCATCGGTATCGCCGATGGATTTTTGATATTTGAGATTACAACATAAATAAAGGTCCATATAATATATGGAATTACAACTTTAACAATTCGTTTCTTTGGTTGCCATTTCTCTGCGTTAGAAAGCATTGCGCTCAAAAACAAAAATAACCCGACACCAAAATTAATAAATGGCCTACACCACACTTGCGCCAGCCCTAACGGAGTGTTATGAATACATACAACTGCAACAATTGCCAATCCCCTTAGTATCTGAATTTTGTAGCTTTTTTCTTGGGTTATTTCCATAGCTGTTTCTCCTCAAAAATGGCACGGAATTAATATCTGCGCCATAACGTTCACTTATTAAACAATGCGCTGATCTATAGTCAATAATAGCATTTTTCAGACAAATTTGATAGTGCTATACCTCTATAATGCTTAAAAAATATGTATCTTGCAGCAATATGAATAGTACAAGCAATATCTAAATCATTGATTTACCATGTATAGAATAGTACAAATAATGCAATGCCGTTGCTATACCAAGCAAGAGCCGGAAAAGCTAATTACTACGATAGCTGTTTTCATTTCTATCGCCTTATATCCATAAACTTTCCACAGAGTCATTCAAGGGGTCTAAGATATAATGCTTTGGCTTGCTTACTTCCGGCATGGCATAGGGGCGCGCCATGAGCGCATAGCGCAGCACATCATACAAGTGATCTTCACCGGTGGTGTCTACATCTTCTACATTTTGTTTACTGTAACAGAGTGTGGGCAGGGTGCGTATCATGTGGGTGCAGTTGCTAAAAAAGTATAGGCCGGGCTTGCCGTTTTGCTTCCACTGCAAGCGCCTGTGAATTTGCATTTTGCCGGCAATGCGTGTGTTGTCTGCCGGGCAAAAGTATATAAAGTGGGGGCTTTGCTCCATCATTTGCGCTACGCTTTGGCCGCGGCTTTCGTCAAATATACTGGGGTCTGCAATGCCAATGATTTTTCTGCCCTGCAAAATAGGTGTATCTTTTTCTATTTGGGCTATGCGTTTGGCTATTTCTACGGGGTTGAGCTTTACGCCCTCGTTTTCTTTTTCGCCCATGCCATAGTATTCGTGCACCATGTAGACGGTATTTTGCTCATCTACCACAAACCAGCCCACCGCAAAGGGGCGTGTATAGCCAAAGTCAAACACACGGTAACAGGGCAAATGAGCAGATAAGGCACGGGGCGCAATTACATGGCTGTGTATACCATCTTCATAGCGGGCGGCATCGTTCACAAACTCTGCAAACACTTGGCCTTGGTAGCTGTTCCAGTTACCGTAAAGCAAGGCTTGCTTCTCTGCCTCCGGCAACATGGCAAGCGAGCTTACATACATTGGTGCGTTTTGCATGAGGGCATTATTATCCAGCACATTGCTTGGCACAAATATACGCTCTCTTCTTTGCACGCTTGCACCATGCAAGCCCGGCACTGTAAGCTCACTTACAATGGGTGTCATGGGTGGGGCAGGGTCTATAAATCTTGCCTTTACCCACGCATGCCCTATGCCGCCCGGGTTGGCTGTGGCGCGTATGTAGTTGCGCATATGGGGCGCACCCGGGCGATTTCTGCTGAACATATAGAAATATTCTTCACTGGTAAAGTGGGTCAGCTCGTCAAAGGCGATATAGTCAAAGCGTCTGCCCTGATAGGCAAAGCGATCCCCCTCATGGTGCATACTGCCAAAATATATTTTAGCACCACTTTGAAATACCCATACATGTTCCATGCTTTTGTATTGCGCCGTAGGGAAACACAAAGGGTAGAGCGCTAAGCTTCTGTCTATCAGTTCCCTTAATTGCGGTACGGTTTTGCGCAATATCAAGGCTCTATATTCCTTTTTATCCACTTGGCGCAGTGCCTCGGTAAGCAAGGCATCACTCTTACCACCACCGGCAGCACCGCCATAGAGCACTTCATATTCATTGCGTGCTTG
This sequence comes from Bacillota bacterium, assembly GCA_023396045.1. Lineage (GTDB taxonomy): Bacteria > Bacillota > Clostridia > Christensenellales > Aristaeellaceae > JAAZPT01. Next base: position 14,542 of record JAEWXD010000010.1, read on the forward strand.
AAATAACGCTTGTTTAGTTTGGGGTTTCCATAGTATGCGCATATTGTTGCTCCAAGTTATTTTTCAGGTTTTGCAATACTTCTTCCTTACCATCAAAATGCATCATAGAAATACAAGCTATGGCTTGCGCTGCATTTTGTGGCGCAAAAAAGCCAAGGCGATAGAATTCTTTGGCAAGCTCATTTTGTGCCACGGTAGAAAAAGGGCTGGCTTTTTGCGCTTGAATCACAATATCATACTCGGGCAACCTATATTCTGTATCGCTTTGCACCAGTTGCATGGCAGCATTGCTAAAATGAAAAAATTCAGCGCTGTCTAAAATACGAAATACCCTATTCCCCTCGTAGAACTCTCGCACAAGCTCTATCATTAAGCTACAAAGATCCACAAATGCCCTATACGAGCTTTTAATCAAGTCCCTGCTCAATTTATTGCCTGCCTCCTGCAAGGCAGAAATGGCACTGGCTGCCGTAATACCACCACTTACAGAACCTTGGTTAAAGTCGCGGTTGCCGCTGGTTTCTTTTAGCTCTTCTATTTTTGCACCCAGCATGGCAAAACAAGTGTTGTCTAAGGGTTGCAGGTTAAATTCTCGTATACTGTTCTGATCTATATTGCCTGCTACGTGTATGAAGTTTTTATCCCAATCGGCGAATTCCTGCTCGTTAATGCCCCCGTCTACACGCACAAAAAAGCGTTTCTGGCCGGCAAGCTTGCTGTGCTCAAGTATCGTTTTGTGCAGTTCATCTATATATTGTTGGTTGTGCTTCATAATATCCAGCAAACCGAAGCCAAACAGATTGTATTTCATATGGTACATACTATCTATCACAAAGGGGTAGCGCCCGTGCTTGTATAAGCCTCTCTGTGCAAGCAAAGGGTCGTTTTCACTATGGTAGAGCACGTGCTCCCCACAGCTTTTGCAATAGTGCAATTGTGTTTGCTTGCCCTTTTTCACTTTGTAGTAGCAATCTACCATTTCCACTTTGTTTTCCACCGGGGGCAAAAATTGCGCCCTTGGTACAGAAAACGTGGGGTAGGCGTTTTGAAAATCCTCCACAGGCATATAGCTTAGGTAAAACACGGCTCGGCTTTGTTCAATGTGCTCAATGTTTGGTTCAAAGTAGAGGTGCGTAGCATCTATGGATTTGATGATGATATCGCCAAGGCCTTGGTTGGCGCTTGTATCCCACAGCACTGCCTGCACGGCTGTGCCATGTTTCAACTTCTCCCACCAGAGCCTGCTGTAAATTTCTTCATAGCGATTTTGGCGCAATAGCACGGGCAAAAGCTTGCTCAGCGCCTCGGCTTGTGCCTTGTCGCTCTCCATTCTTGGCAGCACCACAGCTTGTGGATAGTTATCCATAGCATCGGCATGTTTATTAAGCAGGCTGTTCATAAGCCAAGCGCTTTTGCCCGCCTGTGTTTCGCCTGCAAGGCTTTGCCATATTTTTTCGTTTTGTTCTATACGGCGGTTGGTTGCCTGCTTGGCTTCCATATATTGTTGCAATAGTTGATGTTGTTGTGTAAGTTGCATGGGTTCTCCTTTGATATGCTTCGTTTTTGATGGGGGACGGTTTGGGGTGTGTGGGCGAATGATTAAAATGAGAAAGGCTTGAAACTGTAGGGCTTTGTGTGATTGCGAAGGGGTGTGCAAGCCCTGCTGCACTGCAACCCAGCCTTTCAATCTCCCAGTCAGCTACGCTGACAGCCCCCTTTACACAAGGCGGCCTTTTTGCTTGTAGCTTTGAATGGGTGCAAGTGCTTAAATAAGTTGGTTTGCATTATGAATCGGCATTGCTTCACAAACAAATCATTATTCATTTTGCAAGGCGCTTACATCCTGCAAAATAATCACGCCACCGTTACTTTCCTGTTCGCCGATCTGTTTTTCTATATTTTGCAAAATTTCCAAACTTTCCTTCATGGCTTTTAGATCTATTTTATTACACACCTGCTCACGCAATATGGCACGGGTGTTGCCATCTTCATCTTTTTCTTTGTCTGCCACATGGTACCTATAAAAGCAATGGGGGTCTTGCATTGCTTTATACAGTGTATGCAGCAATTTTTTATAACATTTTTCTGCACTGATGTTTTTCATGCTTCACCTCCTATACCCAGTATACAAAGTTGTTTTTTCGCTTGCTTATATTTGGGCAAACAAAAAAGCCTTTGCAAGCGTTATATACAAGGCTTTGAGAGTAATAAAAAAATTTGTTGTATATGAATAATTGCAAACAACAACAAGCTGTATAGATATACCACTGCCTGTTCTATGCATTTAAACCATGCTACATATAAAATACATCCCATTTAAGCTATGATGGGTAGAAAAAGGTAGCTATAAAAGACATATTATATGCATATCTACTTTGCGTTTGTTATAAATCAACAGCATTGACATAAAGTTCGTAAAATCCTATAATTGCATTGGAAATAATTGTATGCAATAATACATATTTTCAAATAATTGCAATACAATTACTTGTATTTAATAAGGAGTAAAAATGGAAAACAAAGAGTTTTATAACATTGCTTTACAAGATAACAAAGGCAATACCGGCACCATGGCAAGCTATGCAGGCCAAGTGTTGCTTATCGTAAACACTGCCACCGGCTGTGGTTTTACCCCACAATATGCAGATATTCAAGCCTTGTATGATAAATACCAAGCACAAGGCTTTACGGTACTTGACTTCCCCTGCAACCAATTTGCCAATCAAGCCCCCGGCTCTGCAGAAGAAATCAGCACTTTTTGCACACTGCACTATAACACCACATTCCCGCAATTTGCAAAATGCAATGTAAACGGCAAAAATGCCACCCGTTGTTTGTACATTTAAAGAAGAAAAAAGGCGGCTTGCTCTTCTCTTCTATTAAGTGGAATTTCACCAAGTTTTTAGTAGATAGGCAAGGCAATGTAGTGGCCCGTTTTGCGCCCACTGTGCCGGCATCTACCATAGAAAAAGAAATACAAAAATATATCTAAGGGAGCTTTCTTATGCGGTACGACGAACTGAAATTAGACCACCAACTATGTTTTCCACTCTACGCTTGTTCCAAAGCCATTGTGCATAAAAGCAACGCTTTTTTGAAGGACATCAATTTAAGTTATACCCAATACATCGTTATGATGGTGCTTTGGGAAAAACACGAAATCAGCTTAAAAGATTTGGGAAAACTGTTATATTTGGATAGCGGTACACTTACCCCTGTGCTAAAAAACCTTGAAAGCAAAGGCTATGTAAGCCGCAGCCGCGACAAAAATGATGAGCGTGTACTTATGCTTACCTTGAGCGATGCCGGAAAGCGCCTTAAAACAAAGGCTTTGCAAGTGCCCAGCAGCATGCGCCAATGCGTTTGCTTGGAACAAGAAGAAATAGACACACTTTATAAATTGCTCTATAAGCTGCTGGGTAATTTAGAAAGTGAAGAATAAACCGGCCTTACGCAAGCAGGCTTTGCAAGCGCGCAAAGCCATTGTAGACAGGCCACAACAAAGCCGTAAAATTTTTGAGGCTTTGCTTGCCTTACCTCTATTTCAAAAAGCAGAGCGCATTGCCGCCTTTGCAAGCTTCGGCACAGAGGTAGATACCCTGCCCATTTTGCAATATTGCTTAACACACAAGCAGTTGTTTTTGCCCCGTGTAGAAGGCAAACAAATGCGTTTTTATAAAGTAAGCAGTTTGGAAAGTTTGCAAACATCCTCCATAGGTATATTAGAGCCTGCACCTATTCAAGAAGAAAACCAATTTGACTTGGTACTTGTGCCCGGCCTTGCCTTTGACGAGCATTTTCATCGTTTAGGCTATGGCGGAGGATATTACGATGCCTACTTTACAAACAACAGTGCAAGCCTGCTTGCCCTTTGCTTTAACGAGCAAATTTGGCACGCAATTCCCCACGAAGCGCATGATATTGCCATGCACTATATACTAACACCACAACGTTTTTTAGGAGCTGCATATGGAACGCAAACGTCGTAGCACGATGGTGCCAACACAAGCGCCAGAAAGTTCTGCCGCCCCTTTGCAAGGGGGGGCTTTTGATGCACCTACTACACTATACAAGCCACAGTTTGCAAGCACACGCAAGTATACACCACCTGCACAAAGGCCACCAATGCAAGCGCCCACGGCACAAGAAGAAAATATCCCCTATGCAGATATGCACTTTAAAGCAAACCGGCAGGAGCATTTTGCAAGCCAGTTTAATGAAAACGACCTGCCCCCCATAGAACCGAATATTTTAGGCTACAATGAGCAAGAGGAAGAATACGACGAGGAATACGACGAATATTTAGAGCAGGAGCTTGCCAACGAGCGTACCAAAACCGTGTATTTTTTAATCAATGTTATAGGTACTTTGTTGGGTATGGTGCTTGTGTTTGTGTTGCTTGCAGTGATACTCAACATCACAGCTTGGCTCAAAAGCGACTTTGCCGACCTTTTCCGTTATTTATATGATTAGTTGGCAAAGCTTAGAATACGAAATCAAAGCCTGCAAAACCTGCCCCTTGCACCGGAGCTGCACCCAAAAACTTATAGGGCAGGGCAATTTACATGCACAGCTTATGGTGGTAAGCGACTTCCCCAACGCACAGGAGGATAAAGAAAACGCTTTCTTTGTTGGCCCTAAGGGCACACTGCTCGCCAATATGTTGCGTGCCATAGGCATAGCAAAAGAGCAGGTGTATATTTGCAATGTGCTCAAATGCAAGCCGCCTAAAGAGCATAAACCGGAGGATTTTGAAATTGCCTCCTGTGGTGATTTTCTGCTTGCGCAAATAGAATTGGTGCAGCCGGACGTTATTCTTTTACTTGGCACAACGGCTCTGCAATTCTTTAAAGGTAAAGACTATAGCGTAAGCCAAGACCACGGCATTTTTTACCACTACAACAAAAAGATTATATTCTCTACCTTTCACCCTGCGGCGCTGCTGTTTAAACCGGCACTAAAATACAAAGCGTGGGAAGATTTGCAAACCCTGCAAAAAAAACTGCAAGACATGAATCAAGCAGCCAACAGCTTATAGTTCCCAAAATATTGGGAATTTTTTATTGCAACAAAAAAGCCTTTACATTTTGTGGTGAAAGGCGAATATTGAAAATTTTAATTATACGGTAATAGCGCATTGTTTTATTCATACTCTGTTTCAATAAGTATAAGGTTATTATTTGTGCTCGTTTCTATTATGCATGTTTTAAATACAGAATACAGTTCCGCCTCATTATCCCAAATATCCTGTAAGGCAATACCACCAAAGTCTACACGAAGTAATAACGCTTCATCTAAATCGTTGTTTTGCCATTTACGCAAGGTTTCCGAACGAATATATTTCCATTCATTATCATATTTATTGGCATATACTTTGATAACCCGGTTAGCATTCCGTAATATAGGGTCGTTTTCCTCTTCCATATCAACGGCTTCTGCACTGCTTAGGTTTGCCAATATATCGTTATTTAAAATGGCGTTGAAGCATGGTTTGGGAATAGTAAAACCATTTAATGCGGCATAAATAATATAGCTGTTATTATTTTGTTCCACTTAATAAATATTGCATTTAAAAAACTGCAAAAAAATCTTTTTGTATTGGTTTATGTTCTAAGACTGTTTTTATGGGTTCACCAATTTGATAGGCCAAATCCCCCTCTTGCACGGCATAGATATCTTTAACGCCTTCCAATACCAAAGGGTACAGCATATTATAGCTTTCTGCCATTGCCACACTGCATATGCTACAAATGAAAATCAACCATATGAGTAATTTTTTTATATTTCACCCATTTTATTTTTACATTGTTCATTTTTTTATTGCAGCATAGCAAATAGCGCATAGCAATGTTTCACAGTGCACAAAAAAAACACCCAACGGGTGTTTTTCTTTTTTGGTGCCGAAGGTGGGACTCGAACCCACACGCCATCGCTGGCACAGGATTTTGAATCCAGCACGTCTGCCAATTCCATCACTTCGGCACGATGACAAATAATATACTACCACAAGTTTTCAAAATATACAAGTTTTTTTGTAAAAAAATTTCTTTTTTGTATTTTTACATGTTACATAAATGCATTGCCTATGGCGCATAAATGGTTTACAATAGGCTTAGCATAACCCAAGGAGAAATCTATGCAAATACTCATTACTTATTTTGCCCCATTTGGTGCATTTACCAAAAATCCCACAGAGGATATAGCCAAAGCCTTGCAAAGCCGTAATATAGATACCCTGCTTTTGCCTGTAAGCTTTGCCCATAGCTTTGATAGCCTACAAAAAGCAATGGAAAATAAGCACTACGGCCTTGTGCTGTTGCTCGGCTTACATGGTGCAACAAGTAGCGTATTGCTGGAAATGGTGGCGCACAACATACAACACGCCTCCATTGCTGATAATGACGGTGCCCAACCGAAACAATGCCCCATTGTAGAAAACGGCAGCCTTAGTTACCACACCGGTCTGAACTTCTGGGAGCTTTTGCAAGGCTTGCAAGCACAAGGTTTGCCCGTGCAGGCCAGCAGTTCTGCCGGCACCTATGTTTGCAACTGCACTTATTATAAGTGTTTGCACTATATCAACAGCAAAGGGCTTTCTACCCATGCCATGTTTATCCATGTGCCGTGCACAGAAGATATGGGCAAAGAACCAAACATGCCCTTGGCGCAAGAAATTGCCTGCGTACAAGCTGTGATAGACGCCCTGCAAGCTTAATCCTATTCCTCAAAGGAGAATTTATGAAAATAGCCATATTACAAGGCAGCACACAAACCGATAAAAACGCATTGCTCTACCAATGCACACTGAAAGCAACCGAAAGGCATGGCCATGAAGTATTTAACTTCGGCGTGTTTCCGGAAGAAAAGGAAAACTATGCTTATACCGACATCGCCTTGCTGGTTGCACTACTCATCAACAGTAAAGCTGTAGATTTTGTAATTACAGGCTGTTCCTCCGGGCAGGGTATTCAGTTGGCGTGCAATGCCTTACCCAACGTGCTTTGTGGCTATGTGCCCACCCCACAGGACGCATACTTGTTTGCCAGAATCAACAACGGCAATGTGGCAAGCCTTTCCCTCGGCTTGGGCTTTGGTTGGTTAGGGGATTTGCAACTACAATATATTTTGGATCAATTATTTTGCGAACCCTTTGGTATAGGCTACCCACCGGCACAAGCTGTACGCAAAGTCAAAGAAAGCAATATTGTAAAAGAATTGCATCACATTGCAAAACGACCAATGCCGGAGGTATTGCAGAAATTAGACCTTAACCTCGTGCAAAAAGCCTTGCATAAACAAAATGTAATAGAACATATATTGCACCACAGCAAAGACGAAGCCCTTTGCGACTACCTAAGAACCCTTATTTAAGTCTTATATATATTCCATCACTTTAAAGGAAAACCAATGAATTATACACGTGTTTACAATATGCGCTTTGGCGATGTATACCCCCTGCTCGTTGCCAAAGCAGAAAAAAAGAATAGAACTGCAGCAGAAGTAATGCAAGTAACAACTTGGCTTACCGGCTATACAGAGGCAGAAATTTTACAAGCCATAGCACAAGGCACCAATTATGAAGATTTCTTCAACCATGCCCCTGCTATGAATCCCAACCGTAAACTGATTACGGGTAAGATATGTGGTGTGCAGGTAGACACCATAGAAGATCCCGTTTATCAAGCCGTTCGCTACTTGGATAAGCTGGTAGACGAGCTTGCCAAAGGCAAAGCCATGGAACGCATATTAAGAAAGTAAAGCAGCCCCATGGCTGTTTTTTTATTGCTGTAATGGTGGTTTTTCAGAAATGTTTTGTAGATAGAAAAACACACTTCACTTGCATATAACTGCAAAGATAAAGCATAGTTCTTTAAAAAACGCTCTGCCTACAACTCGCCTTGCCACAATCCCCCCTGAAAGTGTGCAAGCACACTTTCTTTCCCCCTTTACACAAGGCGGGCTTTAGTC
>JAEWXD010000037.1 GCA_023396045.1 Bacillota bacterium
GGGTTCTACACCTCATGCTCACGCACTTGCAAACGTAAAAGAACCTCACGAACAAGGTACTGTTGCTATGATTGGTGTATTTATTGATACATTCGTAGTATTAACTTTAAACGCATTGGTTATTATTTCTACCTTATACACATCTGGTGGTGTATTGGCTGCTCCTGGCGCAGCTGCTGCTGGTGCAATGAATGCTGCTGGTGAACTGATTGGTAAAACCAATTTAGCACAAACTGCATTTGGTACTGTATTTGGTACAAGTTTTGGCAATATGTTCGTTGCTGTTTGCTTATTGTTCTTTGCTTTCTCTACTATTTTAAGCTGGAACATGTTTGGTAAAATCAACATCGAATACTTGTTTGGTAAAATCGGCGTTACCGTTTACACTATTTTAGCACTTGGTTTTATCTTTGCCGGTACTTTAATGCAAAGCGATATCGTTTGGGAATTCTCTGACTTATTTAACCAACTCATGGTATTGCCTAACGCCATTGCATTGTTTGCATTAACAAGCATTGTATGTGTTGCTGCAAATCGCAAAAAATCAAAATAATTACTGAATAATTTTAATCCCCATACTTTTTAGGTGTGGGGATTATTTTTTGTGGTATACTATTTGTATTTCAAACCAAGGAGGCTGTTATGCAATATAGTGCGAATGTACAATTGAAAAACGGAATAGATTGTTGCATACAACACTGTAAAGTTGAGGATGCGCAAGCAATACTTGCTTTATTTACTGGTGCTTGTGGGCAAAGTGATTTTATGAATTTTTACCCGGATGAAGTAAAACTTACACTTACCCAAGAACAAACATTTATAGAACAAAAGAAAGCAAACAATAGGGAGGTACTGCTTTGTGCTAAAATAGATGCTGACATTGTTGCTATGGCAAGCATTACAGCTGTAGGGAATAATGATAAATTGCGCCATAGGGCAGAATTCGGCATTACTGTTTTGCAAGAATTTTGGGCGCAAGGCATTGGTAACGCGCTTATGCAAGCTTTGGTAGAAGTATCTAAAAATGCAGGGTATGCACAGTTGGAATGTAGCGTTGTTGCAGAAAACACACGAGCTATTGCCTTGTATCAAAAATATGGTTTTCAAAAAATTGGCTGCAACCCCAAAGGTTTTCACTTGCGAGACGGCAACTATAAAGCCTTGCTCAGCATGGCATTACAATTAGAATAGGGAGAGTACTTTTGAAAACAGTTTATTATGTTTGTGCAGTGGTTGGTATTTTATTGCTTGCCTATAGTGTCGTTTCCGTTTTGCTTGCAAAATCCATTGTGCTACCCAAAACACTAAGCTTAGAAGAAGAACGTGCTTGGATTGCCGAGCACAATTTACAAGGCAATTACGATACTTATCAAAAAGAAGATTATCAAATCGTTTTGCAAGATGGCTACACCATTCATGCCACTCTGGTAAAAGCAGAAGAACTAAATTCTCAAAAATATGTTATAATCTCACATGGTTTCCGCTCCAATAGAAATGGAAATATAAAATACACTGATGTATATCATAGTTTAGGGTATCATGTAATTAGCTATGATGTGCGTGGCCATGGGCAAAATGCCAAAACAAAAGTGAGCTTAGGCAATCAAGAATCCGCTGATTTATTAACTATAATAGAGGACGCGTATCAGCGTTTTGGTGTAAATATTGAACTTGGCTTGCATGGCGAATCCATGGGCAGTGCTATTTCTTTGTCTGTATTGGCAAAAACGCAAAATCTACGTTTTGTTGTGGCAGATTGTGGCTTCTCTAATTTGTATGATTTAATTTATGGTGCATATAAAGAAAACCATATTGCTTTTCTTATGCCGGGGGTGTATTTTGCAAATAAATTTATCAATGGCATTGATATGCAAAAAACTTCCCCTATAGATGCGCTTACAAACAATACTGTACCTGTTTTATTTATTCATGGTGCAGAGGATACTTTTATCCGTTCTTTTCATAGCGAGCGTATAGCAGAACAAAACCCTTCTTTTGATCGTTTGCAACTCGTGCCGAATGCCGGGCATGCGCAGTCGCGGGAAGTGCTTGGCATAGCAAGCTATACAGCCTTTATAAAAGATTTTTTAGAAAATATACAATAGTACAAAATTCCTTGCGAATCATTGCAAGGAATTTTTTGCAATAAAAAATGGCTTAATCTAAAAGATCAAACCATAGAAACATTATCTGATTTCTAAAAATACAGGTTTTTCAGAACGAGCAGTTGCTGCTTTTACCAAAGTGCGAATACTTTTGGCAATACGGCCTTGTTTGCCAATTACTTTACCCATATCGCCTTCGGCAACGCTAAGGTTAATAATAATACCATCAGGGCTATCTGTTTGGGTTACTACCACAGCGTCTTTATCATCTACCAATGTTTTGGCGATGTATGCAATCATATCCTTCATGATTAAGCCTCAATTGCGCCAGATTTTTTTAACAATGTGCGTACGGTTTCGGTTGGTTGTGCGCCGTTTTTGAGCCATTGTTTTGCAGCTTCGTTGTCAATATTAATGGTAGCTGGTTCTGTCATTGGGTCATAGTAACCGATTTCTGTTACAAAACGACCATCACGAGGGCTGTTGATATCAGCTACAACTACACGATAAAATGGTTTTTTTTTCATACCCATTCTTTTTAAACGAATTTTTAATGCCATATTAGTTTTCCTCCTAAAATTAATATATATCTGAAACCCAAAGGTTATTCAGCTAAAATTTCATGCCACGCAGCATGTTGCGTTTGCCCATGGTGCCCATGCGCTTCATCATTTTTTGTGCTTCTTCAAAACGGCGAATCAGTGCGTTTACATCTTGCACTTGTGTACCACTGCCGGCAGCAATGCGCTTTCTTCTGGACGCGTTCAGTATGCTCGGGTTTTTGCGTTCCTTAATGGTCATACTGCGTATAATGGCTTCTGGTTTTTTCAATGCATCGTCATCTATATCAATATCTTTTATTTTGCCACCAAGTCCGGGTATCATACCCAAGATATCTTTCATAGAACCCATTTTTTTCATTTGTTGCATTTGTGCCAAAAAGTCTTCAAGGTCCATGCCTTTATTGCTTTTTAGTTTTTGCATCAAATCTTGACTGCTTTCCACATCCATGGTGCTTTCGGCTTTTTCAATCAGCGTTAGCATATCGCCCATACCAAGTATTCTGCTTGCCATGCGCTCCGGGTGGAAAGGTTCAATATCTTTTAGTTTTTCGCCAATACCACTGAATTTAATGGGCTTGCCGGTAACTGCTTTTACAGATAGGGCAGCACCGCCACGGGTATCACCATCCAGCTTGGTAAGAATTACACCGTCTACAGCAAGGCTTTCGTTAAATTCCTTGGCAACGTTTACAGCATCTTGGCCGGTCATACTGTCTACCACTAAGAGTATTTCCTGTGGGCGCACAGCGGATTTAATGCGTTGTAGCTCTTCCATCAGTACGCTGTCTATATGTAAACGGCCTGCAGTGTCAATAATCAAAATATCTTTGTTATATTTTTTTGCATAATCTACTGCTTCCAAGGCTGTTTTTACAGGGTCTTGTGTACCATGTTCATATACAGGCACATTTACTTGGCTACCGACAACTTTTAATTGGTCAATGGCGGCAGGTCTGTAAATATCGCAAGCGCAGAGCATGGGGCGTTTGCCGTCTTTGGCCAACCAACCTGCAAGCTTGGCAGCCATGGTGGTTTTACCAGCACCTTGTAAACCACAAAGCATATAAATGGTTGGACTTTGTGGAGAATAGGTAAGCCTTTGGTTTTCTTGACCCATAAGCGCTGTAAGCTCTTGGTTTACAATTTTAATAACCAATTGGCCGGGGGTTAAGCTTTCGTTTAGTTTTTCGCCTACACACTTTTCACTTACGTTTTTAATAAAGTCTTTTACTACTTTATAGTTAACATCAGCTTCCAGCATGGCAAGGCGCACTTCACGCATGCCTTCTTTAATATCAGCCTCTGTTAGCTTACCGCGCCCGCTGAATTTTTTTAACGCATTTTGCAGTTTGTCGGATAAACCTTCAAAAGCCATACTATTCTCCCTCCAATTGCCCAATGGCATTTTCTATATATTGTGCTGTTTGTGTATACTTTTTTTCTTGTAAACTTTGCAATGCTTGGTTTAGGCGTTCACTGGCTTGCAATGTACGCTCTACCAGGTGCAAGGCTTCTTCGTAATTTTGCAAATGCCTGGTAGCTCGCTGTATAATATCGTGGATATTTTGCCGGCTAACATTGCATTGCTCGGCAATTTCTGCAAGGCTAAAATCTTCTTCATAATACAGGCCTAAAATTTCTTGCTGCTTTTCGGTGAGTAGTCCACCATAAAAATCCAACAACCAATTCATCTGTATATTGATTTCCAAATTGCTTAGCTTGCTTTGCATATGCACTCCCTGCTGTAAAGTATAAATGCTTTACAGCAATATTATACGCATTTTGCAATGCTTGTCAATATCTGTTTGAAAAATTCTTACAATCCCTGTATAATATAGCTATACATGCTAAGGAGGATAGTATATATGGAAAAAAATACTTCCTTTGCGCTGGATCAAGTGCAAAAAATAGTTGTTAAAGTGGCTTGGCCTCAATTAGAAGTAGATTTTGATAATGGTACAGATATCCGTGTGTTTATCGCAGGGGACGACACTTCTGTGCCTCAAATGCAAGTGGGGTTAATGAATGAAGTGTTTAGCATAGAGCAGCCACAATACGGCTTATGGAAAAACTATCGTATTGGTTCTTGGATGCAAATTATGCTTAAAGTTCCCAAAAGTTATGCACATGCTGTGCATATTAGCACCGTTTCAGGGGATTGTATCGTGCGTGGCTTTGCTGGCGATATTTTGGATATCAACACCGTAAACGGCAAGCTTATCGTAAACCAAGTGCAAAGCAACACACTTATGCTGGATTCTGTAAACGGCAGCTTAACTGCAAGGGATATTGTGTGTGATACCTTAAAAAGCAAAACTGTAAATGGTGCCTTTGTTTACGAAAACATGCAAGCCAAACGTGTGCGTGCATCTGCTGTAAGTGCTGCTCAACAATATGAGTTGGCAGAGGGCTTTGAAAGCTTAGATATTACCAGTGTGAGCGGAAATATTGACATTTTGCAACCACATGCAAATTTAGATGTAAAAGTGCATGCTATTGCAGCCAATGTTTTTTATGACGATATTAACCTTTCAGAAGAAGGGATTCCTGTACGTATCAATGTAATTACGGGCAGTGTAAAAATTAAAAAGAAATAGGAGATTTTATATTATGGCAAAAAGAGGTAATTTTGGTGGCTTTGGTGGTTTTGGTGGCGGTCAAAATATGCAGGCTTTGATGCGTCAAGCACAAAAAATGCAAGAACAGGTAGAACAAACCACAGCAGAAATAGATAATATGGAATTCACAGCTACCGCAGGCGGTGGTATGGTGAGTGTGGTTGTTACCGGTAAAAGAACGATTAAAAGCTTAGAAATTAAGCCGGAAGTGGTAGATCCGGAAGATGTAGAAATCTTGCAGGATATGATTCTTGCTGCCGTAAATGAAGCCATTTCTGCTGCCGATAAAACCAGAGAAGAAAAAATGAACCGTATCAGTGGCGGTATGGGTGGTCTATTTTAATGGAAAGGCAACCGGAACCCATTGCAAGAATGGTTGCTCAGCTTTCCAGATTACCTGGTGTTGGTAAAAAAAGTGCCCAAAGGCTTGCTTATTACCTTATATCTTTGCCTTTGGAGGACGTGAAAGACATTGCCTCTGCCATATATACTGGGTGTAGAGATATTCGTTATTGTGAGGTATGCGGCAACTACTCAGTGGATGCACAATGCGATATCTGTGCCAATCACAAGCGTGATCACAGCCAAATCTGTGTTGTGCGTGACCCGCGTGATGTTATGGCTTTAGAAAGAATGCATGATTATTTTGGCACCTATCATGTGCTACATGGCACACTTTCACCTATGAATGGCGTGGGGCCGGATGATATTCATATTCAAAGCCTATTGCAAAGGGTAGACAAAGGTGGTGTAAAAGAAGTGATCTTAGCTACCAACCCAGACATAGAGGGCGAAGCTACTGCATCGTATATTTCAAGATTACTCAAAGAAAAAGGTGTGCTTGTTACGCGCATCGCCCATGGTGTGCCCATAGGTAGTGATTTAGAATATGCAGATGTCATCACACTTTCCAAAGCCATTGCTGGCAGAAGAGAAATGTAAACTGTTTTAAAAGGGCGCAAGCCCTTTTTCTGTATTTCATATTAAGGAGCAAGCTATGCAAGTATATTTACCATGGGGCGTAATGGTATTGGCAATTTTGGTATTCATTCAAATTATTTTGTTGCTTTCTGCCAAAATCAAACAAAACAGGCAAAACGAAAATATAGAGCAACTACTTAATGTAAGCTATGAGGCAGTGCAACACAACGGTATTTTGCGTAACGAAGTAGCCAATCTCAAGCAGGATATTTACTATACCAAGCAAGAGCAAAATGCCCAGTTGCGTGTACAACAAGAAAGCTTAGACGCAAATATAAGCAAATCTTTGCAATATATGCAAGCCCAGTTTGATATTATGGATAGAAAGCAAACTGCCTTTCAAGAAAGCATACAAACAAGAATGGATACCATTCGCCAGGAAAATACACGCAATATAGAGTCTATTCGCCAAAGTGTAGACGAAAAATTGAACGATACCTTAAATAAGCGCTTCCGTGAAAGCTTTGCCATGATATCCGAACGTTTGGAGTCTGTAAATAAAAGTATAGGTGAAATGCAAAGCTTGAGTGTAGGTGTACAAAGCTTGCAAAAAACATTAAGCAATGTAAAAACCAGAGGCATTTGGGGTGAATTGCAATTACAAATGCTACTGGAACAAGTGCTTACCCAAAGTCAATACCTCAGCAATGTAAAAATTGGCAAAGGGGAAGACAGGGTAGAGTTTGCTCTTATTATCCCCAGTGCAGAAGAACAAATTTTGCTACCCATTGATAGCAAGTTCCCGCAAGCAAGTTTTACTCGTTTACAAAGTGCCTATGAATCTATGCAGGATGCAGAAATTGCTACGGCGCAGAAAGAATTTGTACAAGCCATTAAAACCGAGGCTAAACGCATTAGCAAATACATTCAGCCCCCACAAACCACAGACTTTGCCGTACTGTTTTTACCTATAGAAAGCTTATTTGCCGAGTGTGTACGCCAAACCGATTTAATAGAGGAATTGCAAAACAAATATCGCATTACAGTGGCGGGCCCTACCACTATGCTTGCCTTGCTCAACGGCTTGCAGCTTGGCTTCAAGTCCCTCGCCATAGAGCAAAGGTCCGAAGAAATTAAGGCTTTACTTGCTACAGTGAAGCTTGATTTTTCGCAGTTCTTTAAAGCTGTAGAGCAAAGCCAACAACGCATCCACCAAGCAGGTGATGCCCTGGATAATGTATTCCAAAAAAGCAAAAAAATTCAACGCTCTTTGCAAAGCGTTGAAACAGAATCTTTTATTCTTCCTTCGGCTGAGGAGTAAATTGTCGGTTTTTATGTAACCTTGTATCAATGTTTTTCATAGGGAACAAGGTAAATATAAAACCCAATAGCAAAGTGGTGTAGTAGCTTGCAAAGCGCCATAGCAACAAGGCAGAAAATAATTTACTACCGGGAAACAGGTTTTTAAAAAATAGTGCAAAGCCGCCTTCTTGTGCGCCACTTGCGCCGGGTAGGGGGGCATAGCTTGCCGCTACAAACAGCAAGGCACTCATGGTTAATATTTCAATGTTGGTAGTGGTGTTGCTTGGTAATCCCAAGGCAATATATATGGCGTTGGTAAGCGCAAATATGCACATAAACTGTATGCAGGTAAGCAGAAATTGTAGTAGCAATTGTAAAGGGTCGTTGCGTATCATACGCACGCTTTTGTCAAAATTATCAATGGCAGTGTCTATTTTATTAACGATGCTGGTGTTCTTTTTCACCAAATGTATTTTTTCTAATATACGAATTGCACCATATACTAAAAAGCGAACCAATCGGCTGTTAATGGCAAGCAATAATACTGCCAAAACGGTAATTCCGTTAAAAAAGTAGCCCATATATAATATCCACATATGGCCGCCAAGTTGTGTGCTTACAAAATCTTTGTTAGAAAACCACAATACACTGCTTACAATAATCAGCCCCAATTGAAACATAAAAAAACGCACAGCGAGTATAGATGTACTGATACCTATGGGTATACCGCTTTTTTTGAAGTAATATATTTGCATGGGTTGCCCACCGGTGGCTGCCGGTGTAATGCTGGAATAGTAGTTACCGATGAGCACTATGCGAAACATGCGAAAAAATGGCACTTTAAAGCCTTGTAGCAAAAAATAAATGCTTGTACTGATGGTTTCACATACCATATAGGCTATCCAACAGCCAATAATAATACATAGCCAATACCAAGGCAAAGCAATTAGCTCTGTTAGTATTTGTTTAGGGTCGTTGCCTTTGAGGCCGATGTATAGCACCAATGCGAAAATAGAAAATATAAATAGTAAATTTAATATTCTTTTGGTAGAGGATTTCATTTTCCCCCTCCTATTGTTTGATACCTATTAGTATACCATAAATGAAAGGTTTTGCGTATGAAAATCATAGTAGATGCCGATGCTTGCCCTCATATTACAGAAATTATAGACCTTGGCAAACAACACAATGTACCCGTTTTGCTTGTGTGCGACTATACGCACAATTTGTCTGCCTATAATGTAGAAACCATTGTAGTAGAAAAAGCAAGAGATAGTGCCGATTTTAAAATTTTACAATTGGTTACAGTCAAGGATATGGTTATTACCCAAGATACTGGCTTGGCAGCGATGGTGCTTGCCAAAAAAGCGTCTGCCATGCATTATAATGGTTTGGTGTTTAGCAACGAAAATATAGATAGATTGCTTGCTAAACGTCATATAGGGGCTAAGCTTCGCAGGCAAGGCAAATTTGGTAAAAGTGCTTTCCCTAAAGAAGAACAAGGAAATTTTAAAGAAAATATTTTGGAGTGGATTTGCCAAAATAAAACTTTAAACAATGGGCAGTAGCATTTTACTGCTTTTTATTTTGTTTTGTAAATTCTAAACATCAAACCGGTTTGCAAAATGTAATCTAAGGCAGTTTTTTCCTTGCTTTTATTTGCGTATACACCTTAAATGGTATATAATATACACTGTATAACTATGTGTGGGAGGTGCTGGTTTGTTTGCAGAAGTCGTTGTAGATATTGTGCATAGTAACTTAAGCAAATCCTTTAGTTATAGCATACCGGAGGGCATGCATATAGAAATAGGTATGCGTGTACTTGTGCCTTTTGCACACCAAAATATATTCGGCATCGTGGTAGGCTTACAGGAAACGATAAGCTTTGATATTAGCAAAGTAAAACCCATACAAAAAGTAATGGAAAATTACCCTGCCGTTTTGCCTTCGTTGATATTGCTTGCAAGGCAAATGGCACAGGAAGCCCATTGCACTGTGGCAGAAACCTTGCGTTTGATGTTGCCGGCAGAAATGCGCCGTGGCAAAATTAACATTAAACAAGAAAATGTAGCGCAATTGTTGCCTATTTCTGCTAATGATTTGGAAAACTTAGTTTGTAAAGTAGGGCCAACCAAGAAAAAAGGCTTACTATTGAACTTGCTTTCCGACTTTGCTATGCATAGCGTAGTAGAACTTGCAGACTATGTGAGCACTCCTTTGCCTGTGCTTCGTAAGCTGGAAGAGGAGGGCTATGTAAAAATCAGCAAGCGAGAATTGTTTCGCTTGCCCTATGGGGAAGAAATTTTGGAGGATATTCCGGAACCACCTCTTATGGAGCAACAAAAACAAGCCTTAGAAATTATTGAGGAAGATTGTAAAACCGGCAAGCGCGGCTTTTTGATTCATGGTGTAACAGGCTCCGGTAAAACAGAAGTATATATTCGCTTGGTAAAAAAAGCGTTGAAAGAGGGCAAGGGTGTTATTATTCTTGTGCCAGAAATATCCTTAACACCACAAATGGTGCGTTGGTTTAGAGAACGCTTTGCAGACAATGCCGCTGTGCTTCATTCCAGGCTCAGCGCAGGCGAAAAATATGATGAGTGGCGCAGAATACGCCTTTCACAAGCAAGGGTGGTCATTGGTGCAAGGTCTGCTATATTTGCCCCGGTAGAAAATTTAGGTCTTATCGTAGTGGACGAAGAACATGAAAGCACGTATCAAAGCGACAGGCATCCTCAATACGATGCAAGGCATATTGCCAAATTGCGTGCCGAAAATGAAGATGCGCTCTATGTACTATCCAGTGCAACGCCAAGTATCAAAAGTTTTGCCATGGCCTTACATGGTAAAACAGGCCTTATAGAAATGCCAAAACGAGTAATGAATCGCCCCATGCCCCAAGTACATTTGGTAGATATGCGTAAGGAATTGCAAGGTGGCAACTATTCCATGTTTTCGGATGTGCTCATTGCCAAAATGAAGGAGCATTTGCAAAATGGCAATCAGGTTATCTTGTTTTTAAACCGTCGTGGGCATTCCACCTTTGTGTCTTGCAGAAACTGTGGCCATGTTATTAAGTGTGATGCATGCGATATTTCTATGACCTACCACAACCCGCAGGAATACGAGGGTGAAGTGCTAAAGTGCCATGCCTGTGGCAATGTTAAGCCTGTACCTAAAAAATGCCCGGAATGTGGTAGTGCATATATTCGCTATTTTGGCGGCGGCACTCAAAAGGTAGAGGAACAATTATTACAACATTTTCCGAATTTGCGTGTGGCACGTATGGATCTGGATACCACCGGCACCAAAAATGCCCATGCAGATATTTTAGAGCGTTTTCGCAACGGTGAAGCCCAAGTGCTCATCGGTACACAAATGATTACCAAGGGTTTGGATTTCCCTAATGTAACTTTAGTGGGCGTTATTGCGGCAGATGTTACCTTGTACTTGCCGGATTATCGTGCACCGGAGCGTACCTTTCAGCTGATTACACAGGTGGCAGGTAGAGCGGGCAGGGCTAACCAGGCTGGCGAAGTATATGTGCAAACTTATAAGCCGGAGCACAGTGTCATTATAGATGCTGCTAACCAAGACTATAGAGCATTCTTTGTAAAAGAGTTAGAGCGTAGAAAAAAATCCTTTTACCCACCTTATACACAAATTGTAAGGCTGCTCATAGAAGGCAAACAAAAGCAAGATGTGCATAATATTTGCAATGCTCTTTACAGCAACATACAAACCCATTTGCAAGCTCATCCTTTGCAAAAGAAAAAGCTGATTCATCTGCATATGGACGAAGCCCCAGTAAAACGAATGCGAAATAAATACCGTTATCAAATATTGTGCAAACTGTTTGTGCATGAAGAGGCAGAAAATTTTAAAGCTTTTATTGAAGAACAAAGTCGCTTAAGCTATGACGGTATTGATATACAATACGAAGTAGATCCAACCAACATGATGTAATTTGAAAAATAAAGAGAGAGAATCATGGCAATACGAAAAATAGTAGAAATTGGCGATGCTGCATTGCGCCAAAACTGCAGAAAAGTAGAAAAATTTAATGAACGATTGCATATTCTGTTAGATGATATGGCTGAAACCATGTACCACGCTAACGGCGTGGGGCTTGCTGCTCCACAAATTGGCGTGCTAAGGCGAATTTGCGTGGTAGATGTTCGCACAGAAGACAGTAAGCTGTTTGAATTTATCAATCCGGAAATTATAGAGCAAGAAGGCTGCCAACTGGGCGTAGAAGGTTGCCTTTCTGTGCCGGGCAGAATGGGCGAAGTAGAACGCCCGCAAAAAATTAAATTGCGTGCACAAGACCGTTTTGGCAACCCTTTTGAAATTGTGGCAGAAGACTTTTTTGCGCGTGCCATTTGCCACGAAATAGACCATCTCAACGGTCAACTCTATGTAGATATTATGGAACGTGAAATTTTTGAAGAAGATTTGGAAGAAGCACCAAAGCCAAAACGCACATTGCGTAAATCTAAATTACAGGGGTTGAAAAAATGAGAATTGTATTTATGGGCACACCGGAGTTTGCAGTACCTAGTTTGCAAGCCTTGGTAGAAAACGGTTTTGATGTGGTAGGCGTTATTACCCAGCCGGACAAGCCGAAGGGTAGGGGTGGCAAGGTGCAACAAAGCCCCGTAAAAGAATATGCACTTTCAAAAAACATTCCTGTATTTCAGCCACTTAAAATTCGTAACGAATTAGAAATGCTGCAAAATCTAAAGCCGGACTACTGTGTAACTGCCGCCTTTGGGCAAATATTAAGCCAGGCAGTGCTGGATATTCCTAAGGCAACCATCAATGTACATGGTTCTTTATTGCCAAAGCATAGGGGGGCGGCACCAGCACAATGGGCTATTTTGCAAGGGGATGCTGTAACCGGCATTACCACCATGTTTACTGATAAAGGTATAGATACCGGTAAAATGCTGCTTAAAGCAGAATGTGCTATTGAGCCAACAGATACAGCAGGTTCTTTGCTTCAAAAACTTTCTGTAATCGGCGCCAATCTCTTAATACAAACTTTGAAAAATATAGAAACCATTGTTCCAATAGAGCAGAATGAAGCAGAGTTTACCTACGACCCCATGCTCAAAAAAGAAATGGGCGAGATTGATTTTACTAAGCCTGCCGAATATATAGAGCGTCAAGTACGTGCTATGCAACCATGGCCCAAAGCCTATATTACATCCCATAGCGGATTGCAATATAAAATAACCCAAGCAAAAGTACTGCAAAACAGCAGCAAAGAACCGGGCACAGTGGTGTTTGCCAGTAGCAAGCAAGGCCTCATTGTAGCCACCGCAACCAAGGACATTCAAATACTACGCATGCAAGCTCCCAATAAAAAAGAAATGGACGCTGCAGCATATTTGCTAGGTAAACCTATGCAAAGCAATATACAAATTACACAAGCATTAGAATAAGGGAGAATTG
>JAEWXD010000063.1 GCA_023396045.1 Bacillota bacterium
AACTAATACCATAACCAAACATTTTGGTAAAGTCGCTTGGAACATGACCACTGCAACACAACATCTGCCCTATATTCATAATACTGTGACGATTTCTAATAAAACCAAGAAGTATCATGCTTATAAACATCAAATACAAATAACCCGCAATTTGTGCTGTGTTACCCTGGCTAATTAGGCTTACCGGTTGTACTTCCTTACCCAAGGTGCGTAAAAAACCTTGTATAAACAAACCGATAATACCGCAGGTAAAACCCACATTATATAAGGTATACCCGCCATGCGCTTTGAACATATTTTTAGCAAGCACCGGTAGAATAAACCCAATGCCTATACCCAGCGCATAGCTTAAAGGGAAACCTTGCCAAAAAGGCAAGCCCAACCCAAAACAAAAATAGCTTACCGCAGGGCCAATGGCAATGCCAAACAATGCATGGGAAGATAAGGTGCGCACATCTAAGCCTTCTATCCAAGCATATAAGCAAATCCCCAACACAATAGGCAAACTATTGAAAGGATTTTTGCCAAAAAATGCAAACCCAAACACCATACATAAACCGGCAACAATAATACCGGTGAGCTTTTGATGGGAAAGGTAAAGCGCAATAGATGCTAACAGCAACATAAGGCTTGCATTAAAAAATGCAGCGCCTATACCCCCTACAAACATATAGTCTGTAAGCAACTGGCTGGGGCATTTTAAAATGCGCCAAAAGCCCTGCAATACATGCAACGGCTCCTGGAATGTAAAAGAAAAAAACATGCTGACAAGTGCAAAGGCAAACAGCGATATGTATACCCTTATGCTTGGTATGTGGTCGTTTTTTGTCATGGAAGTGCCCTCATCAAAATATAAATATTAAGGTTGTGTTGGCGTTTCTGTATTTTCTATCACTGCTGTTGTTTCTATAGGTTCTACAGATTTTACCGGTTCTTCTATGCTTTCTACAGGTTCTTCAAGAGTAGGCAAAGCATCTGCATTTTGCAGTTGTAAACGCTCTTGTAGCCAAGTACCTATTTTACTATTTGCCAAAGGAACTTTGGCTTGCACAAAAGAAAATATCTTGCCTGCAAGGCTTACATAGTCTTTTTCTAAGCTTGTATCTATGAGCAATATGTTTTCAAACTCTGGGTTTTCCACTTCCCATGGGGCCGTGGTTTTAACATCATACTGTAAAATAAGGTTTTCTTGATTCGTGGTATTCTTATATGTAAATTCGCCTTCTAATTTGGTACTTGTATTTTTAGCAACACCACTCTGGTATTTTTGGCTAAACACAAACTCCATATTGTCTATGGATTCATAACCCGTATTGGATTTTAAAAATGCATCATCATTTTGCAAACGCACTGTAACACTATTGTGCAAATGCCTTTTATTCTCTGCATCAGAAAAAGTTTCGCCGGCATGGCTAAGTGTAAATGTAAAAGCATAGTTGTGCTTTTCTGCGTTTAACAGCACTGTGCCTTCGTAGTCTTTACTAATGCCTGTATCTACTGCATTAAAGCGCAAATCCAACTTGCCGTTTTGGGTACTTACAATAATGTTTTGATACTCTTCCAAGCTATCTTCATTATGTTCTACTTTATATTCAAACAAGAAAGCACCTGTTTTTGCATCTAACATTGGCAAACTGATATAGGTAGAAATGGCTGTACCATTGCTGCTAAAGCTTCTGCCCATACGTATATTGCCTTGTAAGGGGAAGGCATCTATAGCCAAATTGATAAAGCGTTCGTCTTTAAAATGCAATAACAACTGCGCATATTCCTCGGGCATGCTTTCTGTCAAAGCTTCTACTAAAAATTGATTCTGTGCAACATCTGCCACCAAGGTTTTTAAGAAATCCTTCACATCTTCCACAGGCACATCATATTCTAAGCCCAAGATCTTTTTGCCGTTTGCATCTTTTGTATCTTCTTTAGAAAACAGATAATTTTGCAACCACAAATCAATATCGGCGCTATATTTTTGCATAGCTTCCCGCAAAATGGCTTGCACTTCATCTCTGCGTTGTTGTGCCAGCATAGGGGTATCCATTTGGTATTGAAAATCAAAGCTAAGCACTTGTAAAATAGTTTCTAATGTGGCCGGAATATCCAAATATTCTTTAACGATACCCAGTAAAATAAGGCTCTTGCGTTTTTGCAAGTTTACAACCTGCATATGCTCCCCTGCCATTTGCAATATAAATTCGCCATTGTTTTGGCAGCCGGCAAACTGTATATTACCCGCTTCGTCTTTTACAACAAAGTGCTGTATACCATTATTTTGTATAGCTTCAAAGCTGCCCTTCGTATTCTCTTTACCAAATTGCACACTAAAATTGCCCTTTAAACCAGAACCGGATTGCAATTGCATATTCATTTTATCCGGTAATGTAGTTTCTGCATTGGCAAGGCCAAACAAGAAACAACAGCATAACAGCAGGCTAATAATTCTTTTCATGCTTATTCCCCCTGATTTTTATAGTATTCTAAAAATTGCTCCCAATCTTCTTTTTGCATACCGTAAGACAAAATTTCTTCACTATGATCCGGTTGGGCGAGCATGGCTTTAAGCAAACGGCCGGCAAACACTTGCACACTTTGGTTTTTTAAAGCTTCCAACATGGCACTGTTATAATTTGCTAAATTAAGCACCTGCACTTTTTCTGCTTGTGCAAACATACCTGCAACGCTTTGCAGAAAGCTTGCATTGGCGTCAATGCCGCCATGTGCATCTGCTTTTTGCATGGCTTGCAGGGCAAGCCGCGCCTCATTATTTTGCAGTTCATTATCAAAAAACAGATCTAAGTTAATGATTTTGGCATCATTTTTACTATATGCAAATTTTGCATCCCCTGTAATAAATCTATTGTTTTGTGTTTTGTGCACTGTAATATTGGGTTCTATAGTGATAGTTTGCTGCAATGGCTCTGCACCTTGTTGTTCGTCTATAAAAACAACCTTACCGCTCACAATGCGCTTATTATCTGTATCTTTGAATTTAAGATTACTGTTTACTTCCTGCAATATACTTTCTTTGCCATCTATACGTTCAAATTTACTATATTGGCGCACACCGTTCTGTTCAAAGCCCATTTCTAAGGTGATGCTTTGGTTTCGTTTGCCTTTGATTTCTAATTTACTTTCTATTTTACTGGCATTTTGATGCGAATGAAAATATAGGTTTACACTGCGTTTTTCATCATTAAACAAAACATTGCCTTTAAGACGCAAGCCATCCAACTGTTTTTCATTATTAAAAAATTCCTTAATATGCCACTTGCCTACAAACTCTATGCTATCTGTTACAAAGGCATTTTGAAAGCCTGCGAAAAGTGCAGTGGCAAAAAAGTCTACATAAGCACTGATTTCATCTTCTGAAAGCTCGGTATCGGCATAAAAGGCAGGCTTATCAAAGCCTTTGATTTTGGCATTGTTTTTTTTATGCGTTGCATTGCTTTTGTGGGTTTCTATCACTTGCTTCCATTCCTCTTGGGCAAGGTAAGCATCATATAAAAGTTCTATATTGTTTGGCATTTGTGCCTGCAATAGCTCTTGCATAAGCCCGGTTTCTTGCGTTTGCAAAACAGTGCCGCTCCAAAGGGAGTTGGCTGTATATACAGCATTATTCCCTACAAATTCAGCTTGGGTAAACAAAGGCATATCTGCATAATCCAGTTGCAAAATACTATATGTATTCTCTTTACTATATTGGCCTGCATAGCTTAGCTTTGTTTTTTCAAAAACTTTACCCAACACTTCTATTTGGCTATCATCGTAAGGGAACAAAGAATGTAGCCTTGCAGACAAGGCAAAGCTCAGCTCCCCTTCTTCTTTATTATCCAAGGCATGGTTCAACAAAGCATCAATAGGCAATGCTTGTGCAGAAAAGCAAAACAATAGCAATAAGCTAAATAAAACAATAAATTTTTTCATAATTCCTCTAAACTGCTTTTGCCATTAGTATAGCACTAAAGCGTGTACTTTGTATAGGCTTATTGGCAAGCAAAAAATTCCTCTATTAAATGCAATACTTCCATTTCGCTCTGTGCTGTGTTAAGCATGGCACGTGCCTGGCTTGCATTTTTTGAGCCTGCAAAGTAATGCACCAACTGGCTTTTAGCTTCTGCCAAGCCTTTATGTTCACCTTCAAAAGCAAGCAATGCCTCAAAATGAGCAAGCATAGTTTGTTTGCGTGTAGCTAAACTTGGCTCTGTGTAAACTTTGCCTGCAAAATGGGCAGAGAGCGCTGCAAATATCCAAGGATTACCCATGGTGGCACGCGCAAGCATAATGCCATCACAACGGGTAGTATCTAAAATAGCTTGGGCAGATACGGTATCTACCACATCACCATTGGCAATCACAGGAATATTTACCGCTTGCTTGACTTGGGCAATAGCCTGCCAATTGGCAGCACCTGCATAAAACTGTTCACGTGTTCTGCCATGCACAGCAAGCATACTTGCCCCACTTTGTGCAAGCACCTTGGCAAATTCCACAGCGTTGATATGCTCACTATCCCAACCGATGCGCATTTTTACACTCACGGGTAAGGGTTGTGCCTTAGCAACGGATTCTACAATTTTGCCAGCAAGAACAGGGTTCTTCATCAAGGCAGAACCCTCCCCATTGCCCACAATTTTTTTAACGGGGCAACCCATATTAATATCAATATAAGAAAAACAACCCAAATCGGCAATCACTTTGGCGGCCTGTGCCATAACCAAAGGATTGCTGCCGAAAATTTGGGCTGCTGCATTTGTTTCATTTTCATTTACATAGAGTAAATGCTTGTAAGGCTCTTTATTTTTAGGTGCATGAAGCAAGCCCATCGCACTGACCATTTCTGTAATGGTATGCGTAGCGCCCATCTCCATACAGATTTTACGAAAAGGCGCATTGGTAAAACCTGCCATAGGGCCAAGTGCTAAGATCATGCTTGTTCCTCACCATCTAAATCAACGGTTGCAAACTGTGCAATATGGGTTCTGCAAGTGTGATAAGGCACAAAACGCAAGTTCTGAGGGTTTTGCACATCACAGTTTGGCATAAGAGCAATGCGTGTATCCTCTTTATCTTCACCAGTGTAAGGGTAAGCAGTAACCTGTAATTCTGTAACACCCTGCTCTATGATATTTGGCTTATTGGTAAGCGCAAAATTGCCTGTTGCTTCTTGTGCAGGCAATGCGTAGAGCACAGGGCCTTTAAATAAAGCAAGGCTTCGTCTGTAGAATGGTTTGATTTTTACTGCCATTGGCAAACGTACTTTAATAACATCTCCATTATGATAGGTTTTAGAAATTACAAAAAAACTATCTGCAATGGCTGGCTGCCATACATCTTTACCATAGCTTACCACAGCTTGAGATGCCCAATCCGGTATACGCACATAAATAGGAAACTTTACAGCTTCTTTACAATGGACGATAAGTTCTACCGTGTCTTCGTAAGGGTAATTGCCGCTGCAAACAATTTGCACCGGCTTACCTTCATGGTAATAGAGCGCTTTACTGGCAAAGGGGAACATAAGCACCAAACCCCCGCCTTGTTTTTGCATCCATAATGAATTTTTAAGCAAATTCATACTATCGCAAAGGGCAAGCAGTTCTTCTTGTTTTTCTGCAGGAGCAAAAAAAGCATTACTTTGCTCTTGTGCATAGTACCATTTTTTATTTTGTACACCCACTTCTATTTGGTTGGTGCTTTGCATTACTTGCAAGCCGTTCTCTTGGGCATAGGCAAATAAAAGGTTAATGGCTATGTTTTCCATACGATTGGCAATGCTTACATCCTGTGTAATACACAATAATTTTTGCAAAGCATTAAAATAGGATGTTGCAGCCTTAATATGAATGGCACGGCTTGGACAACGGCCTGCCAAATGGTCGCAGGCAGTATAGGCACCATGTACTGTGCCATGGTATTTTTCAAGTAATTTGGTAGCACGTATTGTGGCATCTACATCTTTCATAAGGCCACTGCAACGGAAAGAAAGTGCTGCGCTTTCTACAGCCTTCGCAATATTTTCGCCATGGGCAAGGCAATGCATTTTTGCATAGTATTTTTTCACACTTTCACTTGCCTCAACATCTTGTGGAGGCTCTGGCGTACTTTCTTGTATTACAGGTAAATTTTGCAAAAAGCCGGCATAAGGATACAGGGCATCTTTTACGGTTTGTATACAAGTAAGAAGGCTTGGTTTTGCATAAAGTTGAAACACATCTAACAAAAAACGCAAAATATCTACACCATAGGCATCTATAAGTTCAATGCGCTGTGGTTCTGTAATTTTTTCTTCTATAGACTCTGTAAAATCTATCAGTTGCATTAAAATATCCTTATTGCGATAGCGTTTGGCAAGCAATAAGTTTAATTCTAAAGTTTTTAAGCATTGGGCCGGATTTTCTAAAAAATCGCAGGGTGCAATATATATATTCTGCACATCATCTTCCAGAAGCCATTTGCTTTGTAGTAAGCTTGCCCTTTGTTGTAATGCTACATTATCTTTTACACTTTGCGCCATTTCGGAGAGCATTTGCAGTTGTGTGGCGAGCACGCCCTCCGGACGAACAGCATCTGCACGCATAGCTTCCAGAATAGGCAAGGCGGTTTTTGCTTTTTGTTTCATGGTGTTTCCTTATTTTATAACAATATTACGCCGCGGCGGGCACAGGTAGTATAGGTAGTTTGATCCCATAGAGAGCTTTGCACTTCGCCTATATGAATATTTCCAACAAGCAACATACAAAGCCTGCTTTGGCCTATACCACCACCTACGGTAAGGGGCAGTGCACCTTGTAATAACATACTATGGTATTCTAAATTTTTGCGATGTTCGCAATTAGCTAACTCGAGCTGTTTTTCTAAGGTGTTAGCATCTACACGTATACCCATACTGGATATTTCCAAAGCGCAATCCAGAGGTTGATGATAGTATAAAATATCACCATTCAGGTCCCAATCGTCATAATCGGGGGCTCTGCCATCATGGCGATCTCCATTGCTTAAGGTTTTGCCTATTTGGCTTATAAACACAAGCTTATGCTCTTTGGTAATGGCATACTCTCTTTGTTTTGCCGTAAGGTTTGGATACCTGTCTAACAGTTCTTGGCTGGTAATAAAATAGGGTTCTTTTGGAATTTGTGTTCGTATTTGCGGAAACTTAAGTTTCAGCACTTGATGTGTTTCATAAATGGCATAACATATTTGGCGAACGATTTCCTGCAAGGTTTCTGTATTGCGTTCTGTAGGCGCTATGATTTTCTCCCAATCCCACTGGTCTACATAAATGGAATGTAGATTATCTAAATTTTCGTCTCTACGAATGGCGTTCATATTGGTATATAAGCCTTTTCCCATATTAAAATCATAGCGAAACAAAGCCATACGTTTCCACTTAGCAAGAGAATGAATGACTTCTGCCTCAATATTGGCGGCAGGGATATCAAACACAACAGGGCGTTCTACACCGTTTAAATTATCGTTTAAACCGGTTTGAGGGTTAACAAATAAAGGCGCAGAAACACGTTTTAAATTCAGCCTTTGCTCTATTTCGCTCTCTAAGGAACGTTTAATAATGGTAATGGCTTTTTGTGTTTCATACAGGTCTAAACAAGCCTTATAACCTTCTGGTATAACCACACTATTCATAGAAACCCCCATAAAAGTTTATACACCGAAAAAGTATACTTACATTTTAACATTATGTCAAGTTAAACGAAAAAAACCCGCTCGTTTTTTTAGAAAAAATACCATTGTAGCAGCGCATAATTTAATACATAAATATACATTTCATATATATACAATTCGTTACATTATTGTTTTTTGTAGTTAAATTTATAACTATTAGTATTTTTATACATTTACTCCCTCCTGTATTATTTAAGCAAATACAAAGGTATAATTGCAAAGTAAACTTTGCAATTATACCTCTTTTTATTTTGTGCCATTCGTTTTACCCCTACAGAAGAACTTAAAAAGTATAATAGAATGAAATATTCTCTCTGTATTTTTAAAAAAACCATTATAAAACACAGAAAAATCACTATTTTTCTTGACAAGCGGCTTTTACTATGGTACATTTATTTGGTAAGGCTCAAATGAGGTATCAATGCACAAGAGTGCAACCTCAAAATTTGGCCAATATGAATTAGGAGGTGCCAAAACATGTATGCAATAATCGCAGCAGGTGGCAGGCAGTACAAAGTTTCTCAAGGTGAAACTATTTTTATCGACAGAGTGAACGCAGAACCAGACACAACCATTAGCTTTGACGTATTGATGCTTGGTGGCGAAAACGGTTTAACCGTAGGCGCACCCATCGTAGAAGGTGCAAAGGTAGAAGGTAAAGTAGTAAAAGAAGTAAAAGGCGAAAAAATTCGCATTTACAAGTACAAGAGTAAAAAAGACTACCACCGTACCCGCGGCCATCGCGAAAAATATACCCAAGTAGAAATTACAGCTATACAAGCGTAATGACTGAAATTACTTTTATAAGGCAAGGCGATCTGTTGCAAGGCTTTGTATGCCAAGGGCATGCAGGCTACGCAGATAAAGGATACGATATTGTATGTGCTGCAATTACTGCACAAGTTACAAGCTGTATCAACGCATTGGAAAGTGTAGCAGGGGTTACGCCCATTGTGGAAACCAATACACGCAAGCCATCTATCAGTGCTACACTACCTAAGGTAAGTGATGTGCAA
Organism: Bacillota bacterium; assembly: GCA_023396045.1. Taxonomy (GTDB): domain Bacteria; phylum Bacillota; class Clostridia; order Christensenellales; family Aristaeellaceae; genus JAAZPT01. Next base: position 8,697 of record JAEWXD010000063.1, read on the forward strand.
ATGCATGATTGCCAAGTAATCTTAAAAGTATTAGAGCAGGGTGCAAAAGATCTTTTAGAAAACTACCCTGAGTTTATTCGTATAGGAGGATAATTATGTTAAAGCTAAATTTGCAATTCTTTGCAAGTAAAAAAGGTGCGGGCTCTACCCGTAACGGTCGCGATAGCGAAAGCAAAAGATTAGGACCTAAACGTGCTGATGGCCAATATTCTTTGGCAGGCAACATCTTGGTTCGCCAACGTGGTACAAAATTTCATGCCGGCAACAATGTAGGCATTGGTAAAGACGATACATTATTTGCTTTGGTTAGCGGTATTGTTCGTTTTGAACGCAAAGGCAGAGATAAAAAACAAGTTAGCGTTTACCCTGTAGAACAAGCGTAAACGTTTCAAAGCGAGCCTTGCGCTCGCTTTTTTATTGCCCATTATTTGAAAAAACAAGCCTTGCGCTGTTTTTTATACATTATGCTTGAAATATGCACACTTTCCCATTTTTTGGTGCATTACTCAAACACATTTGAAGGAGAAGCAAAAATGACAAAACAAACCAAAAACCTGTTCCACTTGGAAAACATTGCAGAAAACACCTGCATAAAATGCCTTTGGAACACAAAGAACCTTACCCTTGCGGCTGTAATTGCCGCAATTTATGTGGCGCTTACACTCATTAATCCTTTGAGCTTTGGCGCAGTGCAATTCAGAGTATCTGAAGCACTTACCCTTTTGCCCATTTTATTGCCACAATCCATACCCGGCTTATTCGTTGGCGTGCTGATTAGCAACCTGTTTAGCCCTGTTGGTGTATTGGATATTATATTTGGTTCTTTGGCTACCCTACTTGCCGCCATCGGTACCTACAAGCTACGCAAAAAGCTTGTGCTTGCCACATTAAGCCCCGTTGTAGTAAACGGCGTGATCATCGGCGTGTTGCTCTATGCCACCGGTATTGTACCTGCACTATTGGAAACCATGCTTTCTGTTGCCTTTGGTGAATTGGTTGTGGTAGTAGTACTTGGCTTACCTATGATAAAGGCTATAGACAAAGTAGTAAATAAAATAAAGTAATGGGACTTTTACAGATAAGTAACAAGCTTATCTGTTTTTCTTTGCAAAAGTTTTATACAAAAAGCAATTTTCTATAATAAAGAATAGTAAAGCAGCACACGCAATGCGTGTGCTGCCGGTTATTTTACAATGCTATAATATACTTTACTGGTCAGTTTAAAAATAATGAAATATACAATAAAGAATAATGATATGACGATTAAAAAATACTGGGCATATTGCATAAAACTACGCACGGCGAACATCCCTAACAGCTGGTATACTATTTTAGAAGCCACCAAGCAATGGATACTTGCCACAGCCAGTGGTGCAAAAAACATACCTACAATTTGAGAAGCGCCAGTTTTACGAATGAGTTCATTGGATAAACCGACTTTTTTCATAGTTTGGTATTTTTCCCTATCTTCAAAACCTTCACTGATTTGTTTATAGTAGCTAATGAGTACCGTGCCGGTTAAGAAAATAAGGGCAATCACTACACCAAGGAATAAAAAGCCGCCATTCACTTCATACATGGTTTTGTAGCTTTCTTTAAAAATACCAACTTCCATGTTCTTTTCTTTGCACATGCCTTTAAGCATTTGTACATAATCGCTTTCAACGATACCCTCTGCATTCCAATCCACAGAGGCGGTAATTGCTGCATTGCCGAATTCTTTGGTACGAAAATTAAATTCAGGATAATTTTCTGAAATATATTGCAGGGTAGCAAAATCTTTCACAACTGCAAAATATACTTCTACAGCGTAATTGGACGGTACAATGTTGGGAATTTTTATAACTTTAAATGTTTTTTCTCCCAACTTTAAAGTTTTCATATTGACCATAGAATCCAGGTTGGCACAAAGCAAAATTTCATCTTCTGCAAGTGTAATATTGCTATGCATTCTTGCATTATAACTATCCAAGGTGCTTGCCATTAAATAGTTGGGTAGGCCACTACCGTCTTTATTATATTCCTCAAAGCTATCGCCTTTACGAATGATTGCAGTGGTGAGTGAAGCGGTGCTAAACATTTCTGTAATTTGAGACGGATTTTCTACAGTGGACAGCACCATTTTTTTTAAATTTTCTTGCTCTTGCAAGGCGGTCGTTTCATTGAGCAGCACTTGGCTATGCAATCTATACTGCCTTGGCAATAAGTTGCTTGCTGCTGCATGTATGCTGGAATATATGCTGCCGGTTGCAGAAAGGGCAATAATTACTCCCGCACTTAAAATAGAAATACTTGCCAAGGATACAGCGTTGCTCTTCATACGGTAGAGTAAGCCACTGATGCTTAAAAATTTTGCCGGTGTATAGTAACTCTTTTTCTTTTTTTGCCATTTTAGGAAAATAACAGAAAAAGAGATATAGAGCAAATAGGTCGCAAGCATAACAATCAAAGCTGCTACAAAGAAAAGCAAAAGAGAACTTAATATACCCTGTATGGTAAGTGCCATATAGTAACCAACGCCCAGCGCAATAATGCCCAATATTAAAAGGATATACCTTGATTTTGGTTCACCTTCGCCACTGTATTGTTTTTGTAAAAGCTGCATGGGGCTGGAAAGATAAATACGCACAGAGCTGCGCAAGATGGCAAATATATACAAGCCGGCAAGCAGCAATATTACAATCAAAGTTGCCTGCGGACTAAAAGGATAGTCCATCAATCGGCCGCTCACATCTTGCAAAAGGCGATTAAGGCCCAGAAAACTAAGCTTACCAAAAATATAGCCACCCACAATGCCAAACACGGCAAGTAGCGCAAAGAGTACTGCAAACTCTATACCAATCACTCTGCGAATATGCTTTTTTTCAAGGCCCAATATGGCGTAGAGTGCAAATTCTTTATTACGCCTTTTGAGTAAAAAATTGGTAGTATAGATTACAAATATGGCTGTTAATATGGCAACTATAAATAAGCCTATACCAATTACCATGGGCAAACTGGTATGCCTTGTTTGTACATACGTATTGTTCATTAAACTTGCCATAATGTACAGTAAACTGAGCATGGTGCCGGAAGAAAGCACAAAGGGAACGGCAAGCAAACGGTTTGCCTTTAAGTTTTGAAAAGCAAATGCTTTGGCCATGCTAAATTTCATTGGTTTCACCTCTATTTAGCATAAACTGTGCTTGGTTAATGCGCTCCATAAAAGCAGACTGGGTTTCGTTTTCGCCACGATATATTTCATGGTATACAATGCCATCTTTAATAAACAGCACACGTTTTGCATAAGAAGCTGCACGCAAGGAATGGGTAACCATGAGCACAGTTTGGCCTTGCTCGTTTATTTTACTAAACAAACGCAAAATCATTTCTGAAGAGGCTGAATCCAATGCGCCGGTAGGTTCGTCTGCCAAGAGCAAGGAAGGCTGTGTAATAATCGCCCTTGCAATAGCCACTCTTTGTTTTTGCCCGCCAGATACTTCATAGGGGTATTTTGACAGTAGTTCTGCAATACCCAAAGCATCTTGCAAATTGCCCAAACGCACTTTCATTTCTGTAAGCGGCATATTGGAAAGCACTAAGGGCAGAAAAATATTATCTCTATTGCTGAATTGGTCTAAAAGGTTGAAGTCTTGAAACACAAAACCAAGCTCCTTACGGCGAAAAGCAGCAATATCTTTGTCTTTGAGAGTGGTGATGTCTTTGCCCTTTAACAAAACCATGCCTTCGCTTGCTTTATCTAAAGTTGCAATGATATTGAGCAATGTGGTTTTACCTGCGCCGGATTCGCCCATGATGGAGATAAACTCCCCTTGCTCCACAGAAAAGGTAATATTTTTCAAAGCTTCTGTTTTTAAGTTTTTGCTTTGATAAATTCGTTTTACATTTTTTAGTTCTAATATTGCCATTGTGTATTCCTCCTTTGGTTTACATTGCTATTGTATCGCTTTTTAAAAAAGGAATCCTTTATCTAAAATGACAATATGGCCTTGTAAACTTACAGTTTTGTAAGATTGCTTTTAAAAAAAATAGAGAAACATGTGCCTTGATTGAGTGTAGATTGTACTTCTATTTTTACTTGCAACAGACTTGCAATTTCACGCACGAGGTACAAGCCTATGCCACTGGATTTTTCATTCCAACGGCCATTGAAGCCGGAATAGCCTCTATCAAATATTTTAGGGATGTCCTCCGAGCGTATGCCTATGCCGGTATCCTGTATTTGCAAGCAGTTGCTTTTTTCGTTATATGTAATGCAAATGGATCCGTTTTCTGTATATTTGAGTGCATTGCTTAATATTTGCTCTATTAAAATGCTAAGCCACTTGGCATCGCTTATCACTTGGGCAGAAATGCCTTCGTAATATAAAGAATTGTGTTTATGAATAAACAACAAGGAATATTTTTTAAGCAATGCTTTAATAAGCTTATCTAAATTCACTTGCGTAATATCCATATCTGCCTGCCTATCTTGCAAACGCAAATAGCTCATAGCCATGTTGGCATATTCTTCTATATAAAACATTTGCAATTTCAGCTCATCTGCATTGTGTGAAGTATCCTTTTGTAGTATCAATTTGGAAACGGTAATGGGTGTTTTCATTTGATGCAACCAAAGCAAAAAATAAGCCTGTAAGTCTGATTTTTGCTCTGTAAGCTTTGTTTTTAATTGCATATTTTCTGCCTGCAAATGCATAATTTTCTCTTTATCTGTCATTTCTTTACGATAGGCAAAATATTGCCCCACCAAATACAAGGCAAGCACAAAGCCAAGGGTTTGTACTGCAAGCCAATACATTTCAAAAGAAAGTTTTCCCCACCAAAAAACCACGGCAAAGAAAAAACCGGCAACAAAAACAGTTGCCAATACTTTGATTTCACTTTTTAAAAATTCTACTAATTTCATATACTTCCTACTGCAAATAATAGCCTATTCCCTTTTTGGTTTGAATGAATTCCGATAAAGCAAGCGTGGCTAATTTTTTACGGATTCTTGTAATGTTCACTGCCAGTGTATTATCATCTATAAACTGCTCACTTTGCCAGCAATGGTCTATTATTTTCTCACGTTTGGCAATTTGCCCTTTGGCCAAAAACAAGCTTTCTAAAATAAGCAATTCTGTTTTGCTAAGCTCTACACTCCCTTGCGCACATTCCAATTTGGCACTGCGTAAATGCAAACTGCAGTTGCCAAAGATCAATTTATCACTATCTGTAACATAGGCATATGTTCTACGCAAAACGGCTTGTATTTTGGCACGTGTAACAGCAATATCTATGGGTTTTGTAATATAATCATCTGCACCAAACTGCATGGCCTGCACCATATCTATAGGTTCTGTATGAGAAGAGATAACAATAATAGGCACAGTGGAATGATTGCGTATTTGCTGGGTCCAATAATAGCCGTTATAATATGGCAAACTGATATCCATCAACACAAGTTCCGGGGCAAACGCCAAAAATTCCTCTAACACATGGTTAAAGTCTTCCACCCCACGGGTAGTATAATCCCACCCGGCAAGTTCTTCACAAAGCAATTGTTTGATATTTTTATCGTCTTCAACGATGAATATTTTCATAGTTCTCCTATTCTGTTTGCAATAATTCATCTAAACTCACAATTTGCAAGCCTTTTTCTTTGAGCTTTGGGTACAGCTCTTTAAAAATGCGTAAGTCTTTGGCTGTAGTGTGCAATAATACAATTGAGCCATTTTGTATGTTTTGAAACATTTGCTCTACATCACTTAGGATTACATCCCAATATATAGCATATTGGTACTGCATAGCTTGCATGGCTTGTTTATAGTTTGCAAGCCATGGTGCATGGCAACTCACACCATAGGGAAAGCGAATATACTTGGGTGTAAAGTGGTAACCAAGCGCTTGTTCTACCTTTCGCTCCCACTTTTTAAGTTGAAAGATAATTTCTTCTGTTTTCCAAGTGATCATGGCTTTATGCACATTGCTATGGCTACCCAAAATATGCCCTTCATCTAAGGTGCGTTGCAATAGTTTGCCATAAGCGTCAAAGTCTTTAATGGCAATACCGGACACAAAAAATGTGAATGGAATGTTCTCTTGTTTGGCAAAATCTAAAAAATCTGCATATACTTGCATATCAAAACCATCGTCTATCGTGATGGCAATTTTAGAAACAGTTCTATTTCCATTGCGATGTTGGGTTTGTGCAAATGCAGGTGTAGCAAACAAGCAAACCAATAACACACATAGTATATGAACCAATTTTTTCACGGCATTTCTCCTTACACTATTTATTATAGCAAGCTTTTAATCTTTTGTGCAAGGTACTATGCACATTAAAAAATTCCTGCTTACGCAGGAATTATACTATTCTTTTACAGTTTTTGTGGCAATGATATTTACGCCGGTTTGGCAAATATCCTGTAACACTACATCGCCTATTTTAATAGGGGCATAAAGCTTTGCATTGTTTAATTCTACCATAACATCAAATATTTTTTCTTTGGGAATGGTATCTTCTGTTTTTACAGAAAGTGGGGTTTTAGAATTTTGCAAATGCACTACGGCCGTAACAATACGTTGTGGGGCAACGGCCTCTTGATTGGCGTATTTTACGCCTCTTGGGCAGGCATTACCTTCTACACTGATTACTTTATCGCCTTCTACCTCTACATGCAAGCGACAGCCCACAGGGCAACTGATACATGTGAATTCCATATTATTCTCCTTGAATGCTTACCACAATGGCGTCTGTGCTAAGCTGTGCTACAATTTCTTTTTTTAGGGTGATTTCTGCCATTTCGCCAGGGGCTAAAATGCGTTTTTTTATGTTAAAAATTTCTTTATCACCATTATGTACCAATACCCTTGCGTTTTCATACACACGGTCCGGGCGGAACATGAGCTGAATATTTTCTGCGTTTTCGTCTGTTTTACGAATAAATTGAGGTACAACGCCACGCACACCCTTGCCATCTTGCAAGGCAATTTTTTCTCCACTTACTTGTAAGTTTTGTACATATTTTGCAGCACATTTCCCGGCCTTGGTGCTTTCTTGGCTTACAAAGTCTACCAAGTCGTGCACGTGCAATACATTACCGCAAGCAAAAATTCCATCTACATTGGTTTGTAAATCATCACTTACAATAGGGCCACTGGTTACACGAGAAAGTTCTACACCCGCACTTTCAGAAAGTTCATTTTCGGGAATTAAACCAACAGAAAGCAATAAAGTATCACAATCAAAATAAATTTCACTACCCGGAATAGGTTTACGGTTTTGGTCTACTTCACTTACACTTACACCGGTTAAACGCTCTGTGCCGTGTAATTGGGTTACGGTATGGCTTAAATAAAGTGGAATATCAAAGTCATTTAAGCATTGCACAATATTACGATTTAAGCCACTGGAATATGGCATAATTTCTACAACCGCTTTTACTTTAGCACCTTGTAGGGTCATACGTCTTGCCATAATAAGACCAATATCACCAGAGCCTAAAATAACAATTTCCTTACCCGGCATGAGCCCCAAAAGATTGGTATATTTTTGGGCAGTACCGGCACTAAAAATGCCGGAGCAACGGTTGCCTGCAATGGCAAGCGCACCACAGGGGCGTTCTCTGCACCCCATAGCAAGTATAATGGATTTGGCATGATATTCTACCAGGCCTTCGGCTTTGCTGATAGCCATTACCACTTTTTCTGGGCTAACATCTAATACAGTGGTATTGCATTGTACAGGAATACCTAGTTCTGTAACTTTTTCAATATCTTTAGAAGCGTATTCAGGGCCTGTCATTTCTACTTTGAAACGATGCAAACCAAAGCCGTTGTGTATACATTGGTTTAAAATACCGCCCAATTTATCTTCTCTTTCCAGTACCAAAAGATTATTGATACCGGCTTCTTTTACGGCAATGGCAGCTGCAAGACCTGCAGGGCCACCACCTACAATCAATACATCAATATTTTTTACTTGCATGTAGGTGCCTCCTTAATTGCAAAATCTTCCAAACTACCTACAAAGTAGGTGCTATTGTTGCCAAATTTAGTAATGTCCATCATAGATACGCCGAGTTCTTCTGCCAAGATTTCTACAACACGGGGGCTACAGAAGCCACCTTGGCAACGGCCAGAACCTGCCCTGCAACGACGTTTTACCGCGTCTACACTGCGTGCACCCATAGGTCTGCGAATGCATTCGCGAATTTCTGCCTCTGTAACCTGTTCGCAACGGCAAACCATATTACCATAGTTTGGGTCTTCTGCAATGGCTTCCAAACGTTCTTCTTTACTCATATTTATAAAGTAAGGCCTGCGTTTAGGGAAAGCTTTGAAATTGGTATTTTCTGTAAGCTTCATATCGCCGGCGATCATTTTGCTTAAATAGCAGGCAATGGCAGGCATGGCAGAAAGACCCGGGCTTTCGATACCCACGGTTTCGTAAGCATTTTCTGCATCCTCCACAGCACCGATAACAAAGTCTGCATGGTCTTCATGGGCACGCATACCGGCAAATGTGGTAATAACAGTGCGTTTGCTAACCTCGCTCCATGTAAGCATAGATTTATCAAATACAAAGTCTAACATAGTAGAAGAAGTAGAAACATCTAAAGGATCATCTACATCGGTAGAGCTAGGGCCAAGCAAAGTATTGCCATGTACGGTTGGGGCAACCAAAACACCCTTACCCATTTTGCCAGGAGTTTGGAAAATAGTATGGTTAAACAATAAAGGTTCTTCTCTATCTAAAAGAAAATATTCACCTTTACGGGGATGAATTTCAAAGTCGCGTCTATGGCTCATCATGGTATGTATGCCGGCAGAAAATACACCTGCGCAGTTTACTACCACTTTGGCTGTAAAGTAGCCTTTGTCCGTGCCGATATGCCATAAGCCATCCTCTTGTTTTTCCAAGGAATGTACCTTTGTTTCTAAACGGAAGTCTACACCGTTGATGGCGGCGTGTTCTGCCAAAGCATAGGTCATTTCAAAAGGGCTTACGATGGAACTGGTGGGTATATGTAATGCACAGCTTACAGCAGGGTTTAAGTGTGGTTCTAATTCTAAAGCTTTTTTGCCATCAATAATTTCTAACTGCTCAACACCATTTTGTTTGCCTTGTGCCAATAAATTTTCCAATGTCTTTTTATCTTCATCATTATAGCCAATAACAAATGCGCCGTTGTTACGGAAAGGCACACACAATTCATCTGCCCAAGATGGGTAAAGTTTTGCGCCCTCTACATTGAATTTGGCTTTATTGGTACCGGGAACGCAATCGTAACCGGCGTGCACAATACCACTGTTGGCTTTGCTTGCGCCTTCGCCCACATCAAAGCGAGCTTCCAGCACACGAATGCTTGTATTATAGCGAGAAAGTTCTCTTGCTACACCACAACCAACAACACCAGCACCGATAATCACTATATCAGCATACATATTTTATTACTTCCTTTTTATTAAATTATACATTGCGTGTATGCACAGCTTGAATATTGGCATACTCTGAAAGGTGAACTACTATACTTGTATAATGTACCTTTGCAGGCAATTTTAACGTGTAAATATTTCTATAGGTATGGGACGTATTTTTTGAAGCATCCGGATTTTCAATATAAAAATCCACGTCCAAAACCTTAATGTTCATTTTATCAAAAAAATCATTGATAAAGTTCATTGTTTCCACACGTTTGGTAAAAGTTACTTCTATGGATTTAATGGCATTTACATGAATCAATTTTTGTAAAATAGACAACGTTAATAATATTACCACAAAAATAATACCAGATACAATATAGTATCCATAACCAATCAATAAGCCTAAGCTGGCAGTGCACCAAAGGCTTGCAGCTGTGGTTAGCCCCCCTATTTTGCGCTTGCTCATAAAAATTGTGCCTGCGCCTAAGAAACCGATACCGCTGATTACTTGGGCAGAAATTCTGCCTATGTTAAAGTTAAGACCGGTTTGGCTATTATAAGAGCCCATAAGCAAGCTTTCAAGCAAAGCCATACTCATTGCACCCAAGGCTACCAACACATGGGTGCGCATGCCGGCGGGGCGGTTCTTATATTCTCTTTCAATACCGATAACACCGCCAATCACGGCTGCCAAAATAATTCTAATAACAATTTCTAAATAATCGTTTATTTGTACTACCATAATCAATGTCCTTATTACGTTTGAATCTTTAGTTGTTCGGCAAGTGTACCGTTATCCTCAAATACCAGTTTAGTATCAAAGTCCAGATATATTACATCACCGACCTGCACTTTACCATAGTATTCAGGGGATACAATCACCCGCACCATAATATCCTCTACTTTTACAGTTAGATCTAAACTATCACCTAAGTAGAAAAGTGTAGTTACCGTGCCTTGTAACTTGCCCTGTTCTTTGCTAATGCGAATATTTTCAGGGCGAACGGCAATTTCTACATCGCCTTGTTTTTCACCGGCATATGCCATGCTTTGCGTGGTGTTTTTAATTTGTAAAACGTCATCTTTAGCAAAAGCCTTGATAAAGTTTACCTTACCCAAGAAATCACAAACAAATTGGTTTACCGGGCTGTTGTAAATTTCTTCCGGAGAGCCAATTTGTTGAATTGTACCCTTGTTAAGCAATATAATTTTATCGCTCATAGCCATGGCTTCGGTTTGATCATGGGTTACATATACAACGGTAATGCCAAATTTTTGTTGAATTTCTTTAATTTCAAAACGCATGCTCTCTCTTAACTTTGCATCTAAGTTAGAAAGCGGTTCGTCTAACAGCAAGAGCTTAGGGTTGCCCACCAATGCCCTTGCCAAAGCAACACGTTGTTGTTGGCCACCGCTTAGCATACTGGGGATACGATCTGCATATTGGCTTAAATGCACAATAGAGAGCACTTTATCTACACGTTCCTTAATTTCTGCCTTGCTTACTTTTTGAATGCTGAGGGGGTACGCTACGTTCTCAAATACGGTCATATGCGGCCATACAGCATAACTTTGAAACACCATACCAATATCTCGTTTTTCAGGGGGAACAAAGGTTTTATCTGCATTTACCACAGTATTGCCTATGCTAATGCTACCCTTTGTTGGTTTTTCAAAGCCGGCAATCATACGAAGCATAGTGGTTTTTCCACAGCCGGAGGGGCCCAACAAAGTGATAAAGGAACCATCTTCAAATTCTTGGGTAAAATCTTTAATTACCACATTATCGCCAAATGCTTTTACAACATTTTGAATTACTACTTTTGCCATACTATACTCCTAAATAGAAAATTCGCCTTTTGTAACTTTGTTCAACACAAAGTTGAGTAATACAACTATCATCAAAATACCAAACGCCATTGCACAGGCTTGTGGCTGACTATGGAAGGTCCAATATTCATAGAGTTGATAACCTATGGTTTTGGTTTGACTGGAATAGAGCAAGGTGGTCATACTCAGCTCGTAAAAACAAGGAATAAAGATTAAGAACCAACCTGCCGCAATGCTTGGGAAAATAAGTGGCCCTGTAATTTTATACATGGTTCTAAACCAGCTTGCACCACTAATTTGGCTGCATTCTTCTAAAGAAGGATGGATTTGGCTCATAGAGGACACTACGGTACGCATACCCATCATTAAATATTTTAACAGATACGCCACCACAATAATAGTAGGCGTGTTATAAATATTTACACCAAATGTACCTTTCATGGTCATAATCAATCCCAACGCGATTACAACAGAGGGGGTGGATGACCCCAAAGTAATCAGGAAATCCGGTATTTTTCTGCCGGAAATTTTGGTGCGCTGCAACAAGTAACTCATGGTAATACTTACAATAATACCAATGGTAGAAGCCAGTATACCAAAAATGATGGAGTTTTTCAAAGACAATAGGGTTTCACCACGAGTGAAAATTTCTTTCCATTGGAATACAGTGAAGTTACCCGGGTCAAACAAACTCTTGCCAAGGTCAAACTTGAAGCTGGTAATCAATATGGTTAGGAAGGGGATAAATATAACCAAGGTTGCAAACAGCAAAACGGCTATGGTGATAGGCGCCCTCCATTTGCCCAATTCTACAATGCTTGGCCTTGTGCTTTTGCCAGATACGGTAATATATTGTTTTTTGGCAATAAAAATATCGCAAACATATAAAATAAGCATAGACAACAACATAAGGAATACCGCCATACCGGTTGCGTCATTAATACCGGTTGAGCCAAGCCCCATATATTCTACAATACGAGTGGTTACGGTATGCACTTTACCGGGTGCACCAATAATACTTGGAATACCATAAGCACTGGCTGCACCAATGAATACAAGCAATGCGCCTGCCAGTAAGGAGGGCAGCATCATTGGCAATGTGATGCGGAATACTGTTACCAATGGATTGGCGCCGGAAATTTTGCTGGCCTCTTCTAAGGAAGGGTCCATTTTTTCCATGGCACGAGATATGGTAATGAATGCATAGGGGTAATAGAAACAAGTAAGCACCCAAATTAAACCGCTCACACTGTAAATGTTCAGCGGGCCTTGCTCTACGCTTAAACCAAATATAGCACGCAACCACAGGTTCATAGTGCCCACGTTAGGGTTTAACAAACGCAGCCAAGCCATTGCACCAACATAAGGAGGAACCATGTAGGTGATTACAAACAAGCTTCTAAAAAACTTTTTGAAATACAGGTCTGTTCTACCAACCAGCCAAGCCAACGGGAAAGCAATCACTGTACCCAATACCATGGTGCAGAAAGCTACAAACAATGTGGTGCGCATGGCTTCTAAGTTAAGAGAATATTCATAAAGCCTTGCAAATGTTTTGAGTGTAAAGCTACCTTCCGGGAAAAGTGATTTTACAAGTAAATAAATCATTGGCAAAAGCTGGAACACCAATAAGAAATCAGCAATGCCCAGTATGAGCAACCATTTTGCATCTAAGTACCAATCGTGCGTTTTAAGGCAGTTGATGAGTAGTATGAGTACATTTAAAGCAATAAGCGCAGCCAACAAAATAAATGTACGGCTATATTTTACCGTAAGTGCTGTAAACTGCGTCATTGTGCCTTCGCTTACCCAAAGGGCAGCGGTAAGTTTACTTTCCGGAGTACGCACGCTGCGTTTTAAACTTTTTACAAGCTCTGCATCCACTTGTTCGGTGCTGCTTAAAGCCAAAGTATACATGAGCAAGGCTTCAGTTTCATCTGCATCTTTACCCTCTACAATGGCTTGTATAGCTGGCGGAAGCTCTGTGCTTTTGCCTTGTAAATAAGCAATAACGCTTTGTTGTAAAATTGCAAGTTCTTCGCCTTGAATGGCCACCACACTGCGCCTTTGCGCTTCCTTCAGCTTTGGTGCATCCAACACATAGCTAAACAAAAGCTGTTTCCAAATATGCTCTTCGTCTTTTTGGGCGTCTTCCAAACGTTGGCTTTGTACATAGGCATTTTGGTCTTTTTTAGAAATTTTACCAAACTGTACTGCCAAAGCATGTGCAGAAACATCATTGAGTTCCTTTGCCAGTGGTGCAAGCACTTCATACTGCTTTTGAATCGGCTGTATGGTTTTTGCAATTTGCACAAAGGCACTCTCTTCATGAAAATCGGTTTGATTATAGAGCCTTATGCCCTGCAAGCCAAGCATGCACAGCACGATGGCAACAGCCATAAAAAACGCGAGTAAGGCTTGCGCTTTTCTGGCTGCTTTTCTGTCTTCTTTCATAGCTACCATTTGCATTATTCCTTTATATTTAGTATCTATCAAAAAAATACATTTCACATTCTTTGGTACAATAAAAAAAGCCTTTGCTGTACCATGTATGATTATGTATTTACTTTGTTGTATTATAACATAATTTTGCCAAAATATACAATAGTTAGTTTCTGTTATCCCTTGACATATTTTTGTTAATATCAAATATAATAAAGTAATATATAAAACATTCCCCAATAAAAAACACTAAAAAAGAGAGCTTGCACTCTCTTTTTTGATTTATCTTTATTTTTGTGTTACGCGTTGTTGGAATTCGTTGCGTAATTCTTCACGGTTTTTATAGGTAGAAACCCAATCTACAGGCATAGCATTGTTGATAACTTCGCTGCTTTCAATAGAGTCAAACGGTTTTTCCGGGAAACCTTTGAGTACAGAATGCATAAAGCCGTTTACGATAACCTTTTGGCCTTCTTCTGCAAGCAACCAGTTGGCTACCGCTTCTGCCAATTCTGTGTTTACGTTAGCGCTCTTGCTTTCGTCAATAATAATTACAGGAGATGGAGCAACGATGTTACCGTCTTCCGGATAGATAACAGCAATTTTGCTACCTTCGTCTTTACGCTTTTGCAAAATACTTTCTTCCAAAATCATGATTACATCACATTCGCCACTTTCCAATTTTGAAATAGCAGTGGAACCACTTTCAATATAAACGGCATTTTTACCTAAGGCGTCATAATATTCATAGCCATATTTGTCTTTTAAAGCAGAAACGGCTACCAATGCTGTACCGGAGGTAAGTGGGTTGCTCATGGAAATTCTGCCTTTTAGTGCTTCGTTTTCTGCAAATTCTTTAAATGTTTTTGGTAATTCTTCCAGTTTTTTCATTTCTGGGTTATAAGCAAGAATCATATTGCTGCCACGAACCGGATACCAGTAACCTTCTTTATCATATTCAAAAGCTAAGTTTTCTTTGCCTTCAAAGTCAAAGCTATGTAACCAGCCACCTTCTTGCAATTCAATAGCATAGCTTGGATCTGCAACAAGCATCATATCACAGCCCAAAGTGCCGGTTTCCATTTCACCAACTACTTTATCTTGAATTTTGCCTGTACCGGCATAGAAGAATTCAATTTGTGCATTTGGGAATTCTTCTTTTAAAGCTGCGGTCATAGCGTCTACTACCATAGGATACATGGAAGTATAGATCATCAGGTTACCACTTACATCTTCGTTTACAGCAAAAGCTGTTGCTAAACCTAAGCACAAAGCCAAGGTAAGCATAATAGAGATTATTTTTTTCATAAACTCCTCCATTTATATAATTTTTTATGTAGCTTTAGTATAGCATATATTTTATGCGTGTCAACTTTTAATATTTGGGATAAAAAAATCCATTGCATAAATGGATTGGCTTTGATAGAATGGACTTGCGTGTATTTTTGAATACTTTTTTGATATGTAGGAGTCAACATGGAATTCAGTAAACAAGTGCAAGAGGTATTTAAAGCGGTAATGCGCTTACAAAATAAAAGCGCCGTTGCCATTTGGCTTGCCAATTATGAAAATGGTAAAACCCTGCAATATGATGTTGCCGATGTGCAACCAGGCGATAGACATATAATAGTGGATTCTGTTTGCGTAATCATAGACGAAGAAACGGAAGCAGTATTGCAAAATATGCGTTTTTTGGTAGAAGATGGCAATATTGCGTTAGAACGCATTGGTGGCTGTAATGGCTGCCAAGCTTGTACCAAAGCAAGTAAATCATAAAGTGAGAAATACAAATGTATAACAAAATAAGTCCTGTGGAAGCAAAGGCACATTTAGACCAAGGAAATTGTATATTGCTGGATGTGCGTGGCCCACAAGAATATGCGCAAGCGCGTATTCCCGGTGCAGTATTGCACCCACTGGCCCAATTGCCTCTCATCACCCAAAGTATAAATAAAAACACAAAAATATTGGTGTATTGCCATAGCGGCGGCCGCAGCGCCGTAGCCGCCAAAGCCTTAGACCGTATGGGCTACCAAGAAATTTACGATATTGGCGGTATTATAAACTGGCCGTACGAAATACAAAGATAAGAGGTACCACATGAAAAAGTACAAAGAGCCGATTTTATTTTTAGCCATCATCTGTGGCATATTTGGCTACTTAGCCATGCGTATGGGGTTAAGCAATATGCTCAACACAATGATGAACACTGCCTATCGTTTGCTGATGGATACAGCATTTTACCTTTTAGCCATCAGTGTTGTAATGAGTGCCTTTGCGCAAATGCTTAATGAATTTGGCGTTGTAAACATGTTAAATCGTTTGCTTTCCCCGTTGATGCGCCCTATTTATAACCTACCGGGCGCTGCCTCTTTGGGTATTGTACTTACCTACCTTACAGATAACCCTGCCATACTCTCTATTGCAGACAATAAGGAGTACCGCAGCTATTTTAAAACCTACCAGATGCCGGCGCTTACCAACCTTGGCACCAGCTTTGGTATGGGCTTAATTGTAACCACCTTTGTTATGGGCATTGCCCCACACAATGGTGAGAACTTAGTAAAAGCCGCCTTGTTTGGTAACCTTGGTGCAGTGATTGGTTCTATTATCAGCACACGCATTATGTTGCATTTTTGCAAAAAACGCTTCGGTGCTGAGGATAGTGCAAAGGCACAGGGTGCCTTTATAGAAACCAAACAAGACGAAAAGAAATCTGTAGGCGCACGTATATTGGGGGGGATTATTGATGGCGGTGCCAAGGGTGTAGAACTTGGTTTAAGCATTATACCCGGTGTATTGATTGTATGCACCTTTGTATTTATGATTACCAACGGCCCCAGCGAAAGCGGTGCTTATACCGGTGCAGCTTATGAAGGCATAGGCTTATTGCCACAAATTGCCCAAAAATTAAACTTTATTTTACAACCTTTATTCGGTTTCTCCAGCCCCAAGGCTATTAGCGTACCCATTACTTCCTTGGGTGCTGCCGGTGCCTCCCTCTCCATTATGAAAACGCTGTATACCACCGGTTTTGCCAACGCCCATGATATTGCCGTGTTTGTAAGCATGGCCATGTGTTGGAGCGGTTACCTAAGCACCCACGTTTCTATGATGAACAGCTTAGGCTATAAAGAAATGACAGGCAAGGCTATACTAAGCCATACCATTGGCGGTCTGTGTGCCGGTATAATAACCAACTGGCTCTTTGCTTTAATTATCTAACCACTACCTGCCTTAGTGCAGGTTTTTAATTGCATATAAAAAGTCTTTGCATTGTATACCGGCAAAGACTTTTTTATTATTCAAACATTTGTACAATACGTTCTGTTTGTGCATCTGCGTTTTTATTTTGCAGAACAAACTGCTTGGCTGCCTCCCCTTTCATTTGCAAAGCAAAGGGTTCTTGCTCCAAAACATTACAAATACTGCTTACCAAATCTTTCCCTATATAGTGCAAATAGGAGTTGTACTCCTCAGGAATACCATCTAACTGATAGCACAATACAGGCTTACCACTAAGCATGTATTCCATCGTTTTACTTGGAAATGAATAGGCTGTATAAGCATGGCCGTTTTTACGCGGATTGATAAGCACGCTTGCCCCTTGCTGTATATGCAGGGCGTCATCCCTTGGAATAAAGCCAATATAGTGGCAATTACTTTTATCTTCACATAAGACTTGTACTTTTGCAGCATCTTTTCCTGCGCCGGCAAGCACCAGATGCACATTTTGCAAACGGCTATCTGCAAAGCTTTGTATACAATCCAGTATACCCAACTCCTCTTGCAAGGTGCCGGTATATACTACACAAGGCTTATCTATAGGCAAATGATATTTTTGATAAGTTTTAACAATATCATCTTCGTTTGCCGTTTCCACCATTTTAGGCGCAATGGCCTCCATTACAATATAGTTTGCATTGTTTGACAGTGGCAAAGCATGTTTCATGGCTTCTGTAAGTAATACAAAACGGTCAAAGTGCTTGCAAAGCGCAAGACTTGCGTTTACACGCTTTTGTTCTATTTTTTGCAATAGTCCGGTTCTGCCACTGGCAAGCCCCAAAGCACCCGGAATATCCGGCACAATGATACCAAGCTTCACATCCGGAAATTGTTTTTTTATAGCAACTGCTGCACGCATATAGGGCAAATACAGCGAGTAGATAAGTATGTTCCTATTTTTTGGGTTTTTGGTTACCCATTTTTGCAAAAAGACAAAAGCCTCTTTTTCCCTCATTTTTTGTTTGAAATAAGGTAAATTGATGGCGGGCAAGCTATGCACATTACCATTATATTTGCGTGGCAAATACAGATTTGCAAAATGGCGAGGGAAAATGCCCACCGGCCAAACGTTGCAAACCTGCACACTTTCTACCTTTGGGTTTTGCTCTAAGGCAGAAATAACCAGCTTTTGAAAATGATCTATTTGTGTTTGCATGCCATGTTTGCTTTTTTGTGCAAGCATAGCATAGTCTTCATCAGGGTAAATTAACCCCATAAATAAGTAATGCACAGTTCCCTCTATTTTTGTAATTCTTGATATAAATCAATATATTGTTGATAAATATTTTGTTTTTGAAATTGCTTGGCATATTCTATGCAGGCAGGTGTATAGCTTTTGCTTTGCGTCGCCACTTGTTCAACGGCTTTTTGTAAAGCCTCTATATCACCTTTGGGCACTACTTCCCCCACTTCTTTAGGGCAAATTTCAGGGCAGCCGCCGGTATCAAAAACCACCAAGGGCGTGCCACAAGCCAAGGCCTCTAAATTTACCAAGGGCATATTATCTTCTAAAGTGGGGTTTACAAATACATCGGCTTGTTGGTAGTATTGCACAAGCTCCTCTATATTTTGGGTGCGTTCTATGCCTACCATTCCCGTTGGTAAGCTTTGGCATTGTGCTTTGCTTAAGCCAATCACAACCACTTGGTATTGCGCAGGGTTTAGCCTTTGGTGCAAAGCAAGCAAATATTTTAAGCCCTTGCGTTCATCCCAATCATTGGCAACAGAGAGCAGTATTTTTTTTGCGTTGGTGCTTGTGCCCTTTTCCTTAAACACCTCTGCATTCACTGCGTTGTAAATAACACGCACGGGGTAGTGCAAAAAGCTTTGTTTACTAAGCTTGGCAAGCCACCTTGATGGGCTTACCAATGTAATAGGCAAACCTGTAAAATACCTTTTCTTACAAGCAAAATTTTGCTTACTTCTATCTAAAAACAGATTGGGTGGATAACCTTTGGTGCTTTGAGGGCAATGCATACATTGGCTTTGCCAACGATTGCAATTGGCATAATCAAAATACGCACAATGGCCGGTAAACAACCAACAATCGTGCATTGTCCACACGATAGGCCTATTATATTTTTTTAAAAAACGAAACAATGTGGGGTAATGCAAATAGCAACCATGTATATTGTGCAAATGAATAATATCCGGTGCAAAATTACGAATTTCTGCAATGGCTTTATACGTAGAACAACGATTGGACAGCCCCTCTGCGTCAAAGAATTTTCTTTTTGCAGAAGCGATCTTCACACCCAACGGCGTACTTATTTTACAAGCATAGCTTGCATATTTTGCCGGCACATCGCCTACGCCATATAGTATTTTGCAGCTATGGCCTTGCTTATGCAATTCTTCAGCAATATCCACAGCAATTCTACCGGTAGAACTAATGCCACACACGGTATTGATTTGCAATATACGCATACTATTCCCCCTTTTTTAACAGTGTACACGATATACTTATACTTTGCAACGGTTTGACAAAAAGCACCCTAAACCCTATAATACTTACAAATATAAAGCAAGGGTGGGGCTTATGCGCGTACTACTGATTAATGTAACGGCAGATCATTCCAGCACGGGCAATATTGCATTTGCCATGCAGGAAGCTGTAGAGCAAAATAACGGCGAAGCCTTGCTTTGCTATGCCCGTGGAAAAGCGCAAAGAAAAAAAGGCAGTTATAAGTTTGGCCTTGATATAGAAACCTATGTACACGGTTTTTTAACCCGTATCACAGGCTATACAGACTGTTTTTCCCCTTTCAGCACATGGCGCTTAATACGCAAAATAAAGGCTTTTGCGCCGGATATTATACATATACACGCATTGCATGCTTACTTTTTACAGCGAAGCATGTTTTGGAAGTTTTTGCAAAACTATCCTGCAAAAATTCTGTGGAGCATACACTGCGATTTAGATTTTACCGGTCGTTGCGGCACTGCACAAGACTGCATACATTTTAAAAACGGTTGTGGACATTGCCCGCATTTATCGCTCTACCCTAAAACTTATTTTTTTGACCATAGCGCACACATGTGGAAACAGAAAAAAGCGCTTTATGGCAATTTAGCCCACATGGAACTTACTACCCCAAGCAAATGGTTGGCTGAACGTATAGGGCAAAGCTTTTTGGCACACTACCCACTGCACATTGTGCCCAACGGTGTATTCTTACCTATAAATACTACAAAAACCATACAAAAACGTTATTCTGCAAACTTGCCCTTTGTGTTAAGCGTAATGCCTAAGTTTTATGATGCCAATAAAGGTGCAAGCTTTGTGTTAGAGCTTGCTAAAACCATGCCTCACTTGCAATTTATTATTGTAAGTCGAGACCATGCAGAAGAACAGCTTGCCCCCAACGTACTTTGCCTAACTGATGTAAGTTCCACCGAACTTGCCAGCCTGTATGCAGATGCCAGCGCATTTGTGCTTTGCAGTAAGTATGAAAGTTTTTCACTTACCTGTGCAGAAGCGCTTTGTAACGGCACACAAGTAGTTGGCTTCTGCTGTGGTGCGCCAGAAACGTTATTTATGGCTCCTTATGCAAATTTCGTGGAATACGGCAATGTGCAGGCTTTACAAGCCACCTTGCAGAATACATTAGAAAATTCACTGCCTAAAGCAGATGTAAAGGCCTACGGTATGGCAAACTTTTCTTTACAAGCCATGCAACAGGGATATTTGGAGTGCTACAATGCCCTACTTAGAAAATAAATTCATATTGTTACAATGCCCCCATTGCACTATGCCCCTGCAAACAGAGGGCAATAGCCTTGTGTGCCAAAACAAACATCGTTTTGATATTGCCAAACAAGGCTATGTAAACCTTGCTCCACAAGCCAAACAGTCTTTTTATGACAAAGACAATTTTGCAGCCAGAAACCATATTTTAGAGCAAGGCTACTATAAACATGTATTGCAAGCAGTGCAAAATGTACTAACACAACATGCTGTTCAGAGCGTAGTAGATGTTGGCTGTGGTGAAGGCTACTATTGCAGAAATAGCGGTGTAAACACACGCTACGCATGTGATATTGCTAAGCCCAGTATACAAATGGCTGCAAAAAAAGACCCGTATGGCAATTACCTTGTGGCAGACCTCGCCAAACTGCCCTTTACAGATCATAGCTTTGATGCCTTGCTTAACATTTACTCCCCTGCCAACTACAAAGAATTTTTGCGTGTGCTGAAAAAAGGTGGCTTGCTTTGCAAAGTGGTGCATGGCACAAGCCATATACAAGAACTGCGTGCATTGGCTGCACCATTTTTGCAAAATAAAAATGCACAAGAAAATTCGGCAGAATATTTTGCAAAGCAATTCCCCGCACACAAACGCTTTTCTGTGCATAAAAGCTTTGCCATAACGCAAGAAGATTTACATTTATTTTGCCAAATGACACCACTGTTTTTTCATGTGCCTTGGCAAGAACTGCCTTTAGAAAAAGTGCATACACTTACCATTGCAGCAGAAATATTACTTGCTAAAATAGAATAAACGCTACAAATCTTTTGCCTAAAATATTTGTAGCGCATACTTGCTAATACTTAATATTTACAGTTCTAACCTTTATATACTAAGCTATTCTGCAATCATTTTTTAATTGTGCTCCTTTTTGTAAATAGCGCTTGTCAAGTTGCTTTTACCAAAAGGAGTTTTATTATGCACAAACATTCACACGGAACAAAACATATGACTTAGTATGTTCAACCTGTATGTTACACTAAACTTTTTATAAGCAAAAACAGGCCTTTCGGCCCGTTTTTATGTAGTTGAAAAAATCAACCGATACCGCCCCAGATTGCACCTAAAACAAGTACAACAATTGCCATTGCGCAATATATATATTTGCTCAAAGGAATAATCCAAGCAGGTAGAGGATTTTTGCGACCTTTTTCCAATTCTTCTTTTACGCGTTTTTCGCCATAAACCCAGAAGAACAGAATACCAGCCATAGCTGCGCCAAGTGGGCAAACATAAATGGAAAGAGCATCCATCCATTGACCAATAATGCCTTGAATCAATACAGACACTACAATACCAATACCACCGATGGCGAGGGTTGCTTTTTTACGGTCTAAACCGAATTTTTCTTGTAAGGTAGCAATGGGTGCTTCATACAAGTTAATCAAAGAGGTCATACCAGCAAAGAGCACTGCTACAAAGAATACAATGGTTACCAACCAGCCCAAAGGCATATCGCGGAAAATGTTTGGTAAGAACACAAACATAAGGCCGGGGCCACCTTTGTCTAACTGTACGCCGGTGGTTGCCATTGCAGGAATAATAACAAATGCTGCAAGCACGGCTGCCAATGTATCAAAGAAAGCAACATTCAGTGCAGAAGCAGGAATATCTTCGTTATCGCTCAGGTAGGAACCATAAATTAATGTGCCGTTACCTGCGATAGATAAAGAGAAGAACGCCTGCCCCATGGCATAAATCCAAACTTTAGGGTCTTTCCAACCTTCAATATTGAAGGAAAAAATGAACTTATAACCATCTTTTGCACCCGGCAAAAATGCAATATAAACGCCAAGGGCTACAAAGAGGAAAAAGAACAAAGGCATCATAATTTTATTGGCTTTTTCAATACCGCTACCGATACCCATAATTAAGATACCAATGGCAATTACAATACCAATGATTTGCCAAATGTTATTACCAAAGGCAACTGCCACTTCATCAAATTTTGCACCGAAAGCAGCAACCTGAGGGGCGCCACCGGCTATGATTTCCTGTAAGTTTGCAGGGTTGATGGTAGAACCTGTAAATGCACCAACGGTGTATTTTAAAATCCAACCAACTACTACAGAGTAACCAATAGCAAGCATTAAGGAGCCAAGTACAGGGATAAGACCTAAACCTTCGCCAGCGGCTTTGTTTAAACGTCTTTCATGAAATGCAGCACCAAAGGCGCCAATAGGACCGGATTTGGTTGCTCTACCAAAGCCCATTTCACCAATAACACCAGAGGAAGCGATTAAAAATACAAAGATGAAATAAGGGATCAGGAATGTACCGCCACCATATACGCTAACGCGTTGTGGGAACATCCAAATATTACCCATGCCAACTGCAGAGCCGATGCAGGCCAATATAAACCCCCATCTACTGCGAAAAGAATCTCTTTTTTCAGACATAGTTGTTTCCTCTTTTTAATAAGAATTATTCTTCAATTTTTTCTAAGGAAGCTTGGAAGTGGCGAAGAATAGGTGGTTCCCAAGTAATTTTGTAACCGCGTTTAATTTCATGGCGTTTTTTCCAAACTTCGTTAATAGCTTCGATAACCATATCATAATGGCTTTGTGTATATACACGGCGAGGAATAGCCAAACGTGTAAATTCGTTAATACTTTCAATTTGTTCGCCTGTATCAGGGTCGTTACCCATCATATAGCTACCGATATCACAAGTACGCAAGCCACATTCTTTATACAGTTCTACTGCCAATACTTGACCCGGAAATTCTGTATATGGAATATGTGGATAGAATTTTTTAGCATCCAAGAAAATACCATGGCCACCAGCCGGGCTTTGATATGGAATGCCCAGTTCGTCAAGACAAGCGCCGATGTATTCCATTGTACCCAAGCGATAACGCAACCAGCTTTCATCTAAACCTTCGTTTAAACCAGTTGCCAAAGCTTCTAAATCACGGCCGTTCAAACCACCGTAAGTATAGAAACCTTCGTTGGAAATACAATTTGCTTTAATTTTTAAAATATATGGAGCGTTGGCGTCCTTTACACCAATTAAACCACCCATGTTTACAATAGTGTCTTTTTTAGCACTCATGGTAAAGGTGTCTGCAAGGTCAAAGAATTCACGAATGATTTGTTTAATGCTCATGTTTGCACATTCTGCTTCACGCAATTTGCAGAACATAGCGTTTTCAGCATAACGGGCAGCATCTATATTAAGATGAATACCATATTTTTTACATACAGCTGCTGTTTCACGCATATTGGCAAGGCTTACAGGTTGGCCACCGGCGGAGTTATTGGTAATAGTCATAACTACCATGCCGATATTTTCCGGACCTTTTTCCAGAATAATTTCTTCCAAGCGCTTAACATCCATATTGCCTTTGAATGGTGCTCTTAATTGGCTGTCTGCTGCTTCCGGGTTGCAAGCTTCTAAACATCTTGCACCAGCGATTTCAACGTGTGCACGAGTGGTATCAAAGAAAAGGTTTGCAATTGCAAATTTGCCTTTTTCTAAGAAGGAAGGGAAGAGAACTTTTTCTGCTGCACGGCCTTGGTGAACCGGTTGAAAATAGCCGTAACCAAAAATATCTGTGCAAACATCTAATAGTTTATAATAGCTTTTGCCGCCTGCATAAGCTTCGTCGCCAAGCATCAAAGATGCCCATTGTTGATCGCTCATTGCATTTGTGCCGGAGTCTGTTAAAGTGTCTACATAAACATCTTCACCACGTAAACGGAAAAGGTTGTAGCAGGCTTCTTTAATGTATTGTTCACGTTCTTCACGTGTGGTCATTTTAATTGGTTCCACCATTTTAATTCTATATGGTTCTGGAATAAATTTAGGCATAGTAATTCCTCCTATAAAAATATAAAAAATGTTTTTTGGAACCCCGGTCATCCTTATAGACTAGCGGACGGTAACTGCACCCATTGGCTAATATCACCAAGGGCTGAAAATCTCTTCAACCATGCAACATATAAGCATACCAAAAGCATACACCACTCCCTTTTTGGCAATATATTCACTTACATCTATTATGACTGTTACAATAAAAATAACACGCTTTGTTGTATTTGTCAATTAAAAAAATAAAAAATACATTTTTATATATGCTAAATAGATGATTTTGAAAATATTCAGACTTATTATACAAAATAATATATATTTTTTTAATTTCATTGGCTTTATCAATCATTATCTATTGTGCATCATATTATTATAAAATCCCAAACAAATTTTATTCTAAGCAAATATATTTTAAAAAAATATAATGTATATTCATTTGTTTATGCATTTATTACAAAGCATTTCTTTGTAATAAAATATAAAAATATCTTCCATAAATTATAAGTCATTATTGAACAGCACCCTATTGTATGCTATGATACAAATATCAACATTTTTCGGAGGAAACAATGGAAAAAATAAAAGGCCAACTTACCATACCAACCGATTTAGATGCTATACCAGAAACACTTTGGTTAATGGATAGATGGGGAGCAGATGCCCTACGCGATTGTGATGGT
This sequence comes from Bacillota bacterium, assembly GCA_023396045.1. Lineage (GTDB taxonomy): Bacteria > Bacillota > Clostridia > Christensenellales > Aristaeellaceae > JAAZPT01. Next base: position 33,904 of record JAEWXD010000063.1, read on the forward strand.
ACGGAATTCCCTGCAGAACTAAGAGAAAAAGACGCAAAAATATATGCCACCTATTACACCACCCGTAAAGACAATGTATGGGCAAAAGCCAACCCCGATGAAGTACAACAATGCTATATTATGACAGCATTTTATACTGCCACCCAAGGTGAATTGCGCATACCTTTGATGAAAGGTATTAACGATGAGTTAATGCAGCCCAATACCCGAGATGATATCAAACGCTGGTGGGAAGTAATGGATAGAAGCACAGGCCTGCCGCTTGCTCCGGAAGCGTGGTATTATGAAGCCGGCTATGTAATAATAGAAAACCCCGTGCCTTTTCACGAATACACCGTTAGCTTCTTAGCCTATATTATTTGGGACCCGGTACATATGTACAATGCCGTTACCAACAACTGGAAAGATTTTGAGCACCAAATTACCTTTGACGTACGCCAACCAAAAACCAAGGCTTATAGCAAAGAGCGTTTGCGCAAATTTATTGCAGACAACCCACATGTAAATGTAATACGCTACACAACCTTTTTTCACCAATTTACATTGTTGTTTGATGAATTAAAACGTGAAAAATATGTAGATTGGTACGGTTATTCTGCCTCTGTTAGCCCCTATATTTTAGAACAGTTTGAAAAAGAAGCAGGCTACACATTTAGGCCGGAATTTATTATAGATCAAGGCTATTACAACAACCAATATCGCGTACCAAGCAAAGAATTCAGCGACTTCCAAGCATTTCAGCGCAGAGAAGTATGTAAATTGGTACGTGAATTTGTAGATATTACCCACGAATGTGGCAAAGAAGCCATGATGTTCCTTGGCGACCACTGGATAGGCACCGAACCCTTTATGGAAGAATTTTTACAATGCAACTTAGATGCAGTGGTAGGTAGCGTGGGCAACGGTTCTACCTTGCGCCTGATTTCTGATATACCGGGTTTAAAATACACAGAAGGCAGGTTATTACCCTACTTCTTCCCAGACACATTCTATGAAGGCGGCAACCCAACCAAAGAAGCCAAAGAAAACTGGGTTTGCGCCAGACGCGCCATACTTCGTAGCCCCATTGACCGTATAGGCTATGGCGGTTACATTAAATTGGCTTGCAAATTTCCAGACTTCTTAGACTATGTGGAAAGCGTGGCAGAGGAGTTTCGTTTGCTTTACCAAAACATCAAAGGTACTACCCCTTATTGTGTAAAGAAAGTTGCAGTGCTCAACGCTTGGGGCAAAATGCGTGCATGGGGCGCACACATGGTGCACCACGCCCTATATCAAAAGCAAAACTACAGCTATGCCGGTGTAATAGAAGCACTCTCCGGTGCACCCTTTGATGTACAGTTCATCAGCTTTGACGATATTGTAAAAAATGCTTATATTTTAGATGATATTGATGTAATTATTAACGTTGGTGATGGCGACACTGCCCACACCGGTGGTATCGTTTGGGAAAACCCATTGGTTAGTGCATGCATCAAACAATACATCTACAACGGCGGCGGCTTTATTGGTGTAGGTGAGCCCAGTGGCCACCAATACCAAGGCCGTTACATTCAGTTAGGGGCAGCCATAGGTATAGAAAAAGAAACCGGCTTTACCCTGAATTACGATAAATACAACTGGGAACAAAACCCAAGCCACTTTATTTTACAAGACTGCCAGAACGAAATGCATGTTGGTGAAGGCAAGAAGAATATCTATGCTTTAGAAGGCACAGAAATATTGCTGCAAAAAGATAAAGAAGTGCAATTTGCAGTTAATACCTATGGTCAAGGCCGCACGGTATATATCAGTGGCTTACCCTATAGCTTTGAAAATGCACGTGTGCTTTTGCGCTCTGTACTTTGGGCAAGCAATAGTGAAGAAAGCCTAAAAACCTGGTTCAGCAGCAACTACAATGTAGATGTACATGCCTATGTAAAAAATAACAAGTATTGTGTTGTTAACAATACCTATGAACCACAGGATACCACAGTTTATACAGACAAAGGTAGTTTTGACCTGCACTTGGATGCCAACGAAATTCGCTGGTATGAAATAAACTAACACTTTAAAAAAGAGCAAAGCGTTATGCTTTGCTCTTTTTATATACCTGTATTTATCATTGCAAACAAAATTCCTGCTAACAGTTTCTTCATAAATTTATTCTCCTTTTAAAACTTTCCACCAAATACAGGGGAAAAGCTATGTTCCCCATAATCTTTAATACGTTCTACATTCTTTAATATCTCCATATCTTCGCCTGAAATTACAAATTCAACATTTGCATTATCTCTCATATGTTGTGGATTTGCCGTCTTTGGAAGAGTTATCATTTCAAGTTGCAAGCAGTAGCGTATACAAAGCAAAAACCACCCTTACGGGTGGCTTTAAAATGTTAAAATTATTTTTTAGTCGTAAACTAAAATTGCAACATCTTCGTTATCGATGTTTTCATGGTTGTACCAAACAGCACCGGTATCGGTATCTTCTACGGTTTCGCCTTTCACAGCTTTAACGGCTGTTTCAATAGCTAAGTAACCCATTCTGTAAGGGTTTTGAGATACAGAACCTACGAACCATTTTTGACGGATAGCATTCTTTTGAGAAGAACCAGCGTCAAAACCAGCTACGATAAGGTTGCCAAAGCGTGCGCCTTCTGCCAATTCAGAACCGTCTGCTGTAGCAGCCAATAAGCCGTTTACTGTGCCTTCATTAGAGCAGAACAATGCTACTAAGCCTTCTTTGTTTAACAAAGCGGTTGCTGCGTTCACTACGTCTGCTGTTTGAGGTGTAGCAGAAACTTCTACTTGAATGATGATAGAAGCGCCTTCTACTTTGTCTGCAAATTTGTCATGGCCTTCAATAGATACTTTGCCGTATTGAGAAGCCAATTCTTTCATTTTGGTTGCAAAACCTTCGGTACGGAAGGATACAGATTGAGAAATAGCATCTTGGCTTAAGCAAGCAATAACAACAGGTTTTTCTGCTGTAGCGTTTTTCATTGCTTCTACCAATTCAGGAATTTCTGCCATTTTTTCTGCCGCAAGAGCAGCAGCGGCTTTATTATCTGTAGCAACGTTAGCTACGATAGAGCCTTCTGGAGCGTCTGGAACACCGGAGTCAAAGCCTACAACAGGGATGTTGTTTGCTTTGGCATCTGCCAATTGTTGCATAACAGCTTGTGTATCAAGTGCAGCAAAAGCAATTGCTTTAGGTTGTTTTGCAAGTTCTGCATTCAAAGCTTCTACTTGCAAAGCGATGTCTGCTTCACTTGGAGGGCCATAGTAGAACATTGTAACGCCGAGTTCTTTAGCTGCATCTTCGCAACCTTTTTTAACGGCTTGCCAGAAAGCGTGTTGTTCGCCTTTGGAGATAACAGAGATATACATATCTTCTGCTAAGGATACGGTTGCCAAAGATAACATCATAATAGCAACCAATGCCAACGCCATAAGTTTTTTCATGGAAAAAACCTCCTTTTTTATTTTAAGATAGATTGCCTATCTTGAAGACTGTTTTTTAGCAGATTCTGCTACTTTGGTTTCACGTGTTTTGGCTTTTAACGCTGCTTTGTTACGTACTTGGTCTAACATAACAGCACCAATTACAACAAAACCGGTAAAGAACACTTGGTAGTGTGCTTGCAGACCAACAGATGCCAAACCGTTCTTTAATGTGCTCATAATGAATACACCAATCAATGTACCAACCATAGTACCTGCGCCACCACTCATTGATGTACCGCCAATAACTACCGCTGCAATGGCATTTAACTCTTCGCCACCACCGGCACCCGGTAAAATAACAGTGTAGGTTGCTGCAAAGAAGATACCGGCAAGACCGGCAAACAAGCCACAAACAGTATAGATGGCAATTTTCCAAGTATCTGTTTTAACACCGGAAAGGCGTACAGCTTCTTCGTTGGAACCGATGGCATAATTGTATCTGCCAAACTTGGTTTTGTTTAATACAAAAGCAGCAATTAAGAAAGCCGCGAGCATGTATACTACACCAATAGGGAATTGCCCCCAACGGAAGAATACGGTTTTAAACCATTCATCCGAAGAACCCATGGTTGGATAATACTGGGTTTGCACATTGGAAATAATAGAACCTAAGCCTTTGGATACAAGCATAGTACCTAAGGTAGCAATAAATGGCGGTAATTTTAACTTGGCAATCATCCAGCCGTTGCAAAGACCAAACAATGCGCCAATCGCAGGTACAAGCAACAATGCAAGCCAAAGTGGAAAGCCCCAGTTTTTATAGGCCACACCACCGATAATAGCAGAGCACATCATTACTGTACCGATGGAAAGATCTATACCACCGGTGATAATAACAAAGGTAATACCAAAAGCCATAAAGCCTACATAATAGCTGGATTCCAATATGGTTTTTAAAGTATAGGTTGTGAAGAATCGGTTACCGAAAATTGCAAAGAAAATATAAATGATAACCAATGCAGTAGGTGCAAGCAAGGCCTGCATGTTCAGTTTCTTGTTCATACGCATCTCCTAATTTACACCGGGCGTTGCCAGTTGCATTATTTTTTCTTGGGTGGCTTCTTCTATAGGAAGTATACCGGTTAGCTTACCCTCGCACATTACGGCTACCCTGTCGCTCATTCTTAAAATCTCCGGCATATCGCTGCTTACCATAATAATGGCTTTGCCTTCTTTTGCCAATTCATCCATTAAGTCATAGATTTCGCTTTTTGCACCAACATCTATACCACGGGTCGGTTCGTCAAAAATCAAAACATCACAGTTGCGCACCAGCCATTTAGCAATAACCACTTTTTGTTGGTTACCGCCAGATAAGGAAATAGCAGGGGTTTCTACGGTTGGTGTTTTAATTTTAATACGCTTTTTATATTCTTCTGCTACGGCTTTCTTTTTGTTATCGTCCATTATAAGACCATTTGTAAAATGCTCCAAATCGGGAAGAATAATGTTATCTGCACAAGAAAGACCCAGACACAAACCATAGCGTTTTCTGTCTTCACTAAGGTAGCCAATGCCTGCATTTACAGCGTCATAAGGGCTTTGCACATTCAGCTTTTTACCGTCTAAGTAAATAGAACCTGCGTCCATTTTATCTGCACCGCAGATAAGGCGCATGGCTTCTGTTCTGCCAGCCCCCATTAAACCAGAGAAGCCTAAAATTTCACCGCGGCGCAATGTAAAGCTAACATCTATTACATCTTTGGAATGTAAATTCATTACCTCCAAAAGCACGGGTGCATCTTCCGGTACATTGCTTTTTTGCTTTTGATCCCAAGTAATGGCACGCCCTACCATCATATTCACAATTTCGCTCATAGGTGTTTCTTTGGTGAGAACAGTGCCTATGTATTGCCCATCACGCATAACGGTAATGGCATCGGATATGACTTTTAATTCGTCCATACGGTGAGAAATATAAATGATTGCAACGCCCTTTGCTTTCAGATCTCTAATAACCTCAAACAACTCTTCAATTTCAGATTCTGTTAAGGAGGCGGTTGGTTCATCTAAAATAAGTATACGCGTGTTGGTATAGGATAGTGCTTTGGCAATTTCTACCATTTGTTGTTTGGCAACGGTTAAATTACCCACCTTGGTTTTGGGATCTAACTGCAAATTGATAACCTGCATAATGTCCTTAGCCATTTGGTTTTGTTTTTTACTGTCTACCATGAGCCCCTTCATAGGCTCTCTGCCTATAAACAGGTTTTCTGCCACGGTGAGATCGTTCATTAGGTTTAGTTCCTGGTGCACAATAGAAATACCCAATGCTTGAGAATCCAAGGTGTTTTGGATATTTACTTCCTTGCCATCCATATAGATGCTACCTTCGTCTTTTTGATAAACGCCTGTAAGCACCTTCATTAAGGTGGATTTACCTGCACCGTTTTCGCCTACAAGAGCTACAACTTCACCGGGATGAATTTGAAAAGACACGTTGTTAAGCGCGTGCACACCTGGAAAATATTTATGTATACCTTCCATCTTTAATAAAGTATCCGGCATTGTATTCCTCCTTTGCAAGGTTTTTGTATTATATAGTTTGTATTTTAACGTTTGTTACATTTATTATATTGCACAATTCGGAATAAAAGTAGTATTATATTCATTTTTTAGCAAAATTATACAAATTTCTGAATATAGTGTAATTTGTTTAATATTTGTAATTTTTAACTAAATTATACATTTATATCTTATTTTTATTATAACAAAGCAAAACAGAATGTCAATATATTCCGATGCAAGTCAATATTTTTATAGAACAATATACATTTTTAACAAAGTATGTTTTGCACTAAAAAAAGCAAACAAAATGCGAAAAACATTTGTTTGCTTTATGTGTTGCTTAAAAACCTTCTACTAAATCTTGCTCCAGATTCTTTTTATATTGTTTTGGTGTTGTATTTTTATATTTTTTAAATACACGTATAAAATAACTGTAATCATTAAAGCCGCAGTCGTAGCAAATTTGTATTAGGCTATATTTTGCTTCTTCTATTAAACTGGCGGCACGCTCTATGCGATAGTTGTTTAAATAATCAATCGGCGTTCTACCCATCAATTTCTGAAAAATATGGCAAAAGTATTTGCCGGAAAGGCCGGCAATCTTCGCCAAATCATCTAAACTGATGTTTTCTGCATAATTGTTTTGTATTCGTTCCAAAGTTTTTTTAATGGGTTCTATGTTTTCTACACTATCGGCATCGGGCGCGCTTTGGCAATAGAGCTTATGTTGCGCCACCTGTGCAAAAAAGCCAAGCAAACTTGCCATAACTTGCAGTTCATAAAATTTATGTTTGCTTTTAAAGCTTGCAAAAAATTGCTCCAAATTGCTCTGTAAATAAGGGTATTGTACTAAAAATTCTTTGCTGTAAATACTTTGCAAACTATACTTGTTATGCACCAATCCCCTAATAAATACATCGGACTTGGCATTGCGGTTACGCAAAAAATCAGCATCAAACACAACACATTCGTAAATACAATTTTGGGGCATACCGCCGTGAATAAGACCGCTATGAATAAAAGCATAATCCCCCTCATGCATTTGGTAATACGTATTGCTTATTTTTAAACGAAAACTGCCTTGTATTATATGAATTATTTCATATTGTATATGCCAGTGTTGCTCCATAATATATCTGGAAAAATTACTGCTTACATAGTAGTAACCCAACGGAAAATCAATGCTTCCATGCTCACGTTGTTCATTTAAATGCAGTTCTCTCATATTCACCTCAAGCTGAATAATGTACTATTTTTATTCATTATAATACAAGAAATTGTGTTTTTCAAGTATATAATGTAGATATAAGTACAAATATACAAAGGAGGCTGTGCAATGCAAAATGTTTTAGCAGTGGACCTTGGTGCATCTGGCGGCAGGCTGATTGTAGGCCAATACGATGGTAACAACATCACCCTGCACGAAGTGCATCGTTTCAGCAATGGCCCTGTAAAAATTGCGGGCACTCTATACTGGGATATTTTAAAACTCATGCAGGAAATTTATACAGGCATACAAAAAGCGGCACCCTACCATATAAAAAGCATAGGTGTAGATACCTGGGGTGTAGATTTCGGCTTTATTGCGCCAGACGGTTCTTTGCTTGAAAACCCTGTGCATTATAGAGATAACCGTACCCAAGGTATGCAGGAAGAAGCTTTTGCCAGCATAAGCAAAGAGCGTTTTTATCAATTAACCGGTATACAGTTTATGGATTTGAACACGGTGTTCCAACTGCTCAGTCTGCAAAAAAACAGAGAGCATGTTTTGCAAAATGCAGATACCTTACTCTTTATGCCGGACTTAATTAACTATTTTTTAACCGGTAAGCAATTTGCAGAATATAGCATTGCCTCTACATCACAAATGCTCAATGTGCGCGAGCGGCTTTGGAGCGATGAACTGATTCACGCTTTGCATTTACCCAAACACATTTACCCCGAAATCATCCCCTCCGGTAAAAACCTGGGTAAAATTCACCAAGAAATTGCTGACGACTTAGAAGTAGAGGCCATGGATGTAGTGGCTGTATGCGGCCATGACACCCAATGCGCTATGGTAGCTGTACCAAGCAAAGAGAAAGACTTTTTATTCATTAGCTGTGGTACATGGTCGCTCATAGGCACAGAATTGGATGCCCCTATTTTAGACGCCAATGCCGTTGCCTGCAACATGACCAACGAAGGTGGCTATGGCAATAAAATCAGCTTCCTTAAAAATGTTACAGGCTTATGGGTACTGCAACAATGCCGCAACTATTGGAACAGCCAAGGTGTTGAGGCAGACTATGGTGAGCTTACCACCATGGCACGTTCCACGAAAAGTGAAAATATATTTATTGATACTGATGATGCTTTGTTTAGCCAACCCGGCAATATGCCTAAGCAAATAGATCTCTATTGTGAAAAAACAGGGCAAGCCAAACCAAGCAGCATGGGTGCCTATGTGAATTGCATTTTAGAAAGCCTTGCGTTAAAATATAGGCAAGCAATAGAAGATATTAAGCTGTGCACCGGCAAGGAATACAAAGCTGTAAACCTTGTAGGCGGCGGTACAAAAAATGATGTGCTTTGCCAATATACTGCAAATGCTTGCGCTTTACCAGTAGTAGCAGGCCCGGTTGAAGCCACTGCTCTTGGCAACGTAGCCGTACAACTTATCGCCTGTGGTGCAATCAAAAATTTGGCAGAAGCCAGAGGCATTATGTGCACGCAAAAAGATATACAGCACTATGCACCCCAAAATATAGATATATGGGAAGAAAAATACAATACATTTAAAAACATATTGCATATATAGGAGGACAAAATTATGAAATATGGAAAACGTTATGTTGGCGAGTTCCCAGTGATTGGTATTCGCCCAACCATCGATGCACGTCGTGGTGCCGTTGGTGTTAGAGAATCCTTAGAAGAACAAACCATGGGCATGGCTCTCGCTGCCAAAAAATTGTTTGAAGAAAACCTGCGCTATGCAAACGGCGAACCTGTAAAGGTTGTTATTGCAAACAGCACCATTGGCCGTGTACCAGAGGCTGCCGCTTGTGAAGCACAATTCCGTAAAGAAGGCGTAGATATTACTCTTACCGTTACCCCTTGCTGGTGCTATGGCAGTGAAACCATGGATATGAATCCAACCACCATCAAAGCGGTTTGGGGCTTTAATGGCACAGAACGCCCAGGTGCAGTATACCTTGCCGCTGTGCTTGCCGGCCATGCACAAAAGGGCTTACCTGCTTTTGGTATCTATGGCAAAGACGTACAAGATAAAGACGCAACAGAAATCCCTTGTGATGTAAAGGAAAAATTATTACGCTTTGGCCGTGCCGCCGTAGCTGCTGCTACCATGCGTGGTAAGAGCTATTTACAAATCGGCTCCTTATGCATGGGTATTGCCGGCTCTGCAATAGACTATAAGTTCTTTGAAGAATACCTTGGCATGCGCGTGGAAAGCGTTGATGAAGTTGAAATCATTCGCCGTATGGAAGAAGGCGTTTACGACCACGAAGAATTTGAACGTGCTATGACATGGGTAAAAGAATTCTGCAAAGAAGGCATTGACACCAACGCCCCAGAATTCCAAAAATCCAGAGAAGAAAAAGAAAAAGCATGGGAATTTGTTGTAAAAACAGCCATGATTATTCAAGACTTAATGGTTGGTAACGAAAAACTTCCTGCACACTGCGGCGAAGAAAAGCTCGGCCACAATGCCATTGCCGGCGGTTTCCAAGGCCAAAGACAATGGACAGACTTCTACCCCAACTGCGACTTTGGCGAAAGTATTCTAAACTCCAGCTTTGACTGGAACGGCGTACGTGCACCCTATGTATTGGCAACCGAAAACGATACATTGAACGGCATAAGCATGTTGTTTATGAACCTGCTCACCAACCGCCCACAAATTTTTGCTGACGTACGTACCTATTGGAGCCCAGAAGCTGTTAAAAAAGCAACCGGCTACGAATTGGAAGGCAAAGCAAAAGAAGCCAACGGCTTTATTCACTTAATTAACTCCGGTGCTGCCTGTATGGACGCTTGTGGTTTAGCCCAAGAAGCAGACGGTACACACGCTATTAAAGAATGGTACAACGTAACCGAAGAAGAAACAAAAAAAATGCTTGGTGCAACCGAATGGTGTGCAGCCAGCACCGGTTACTTCCGTGGTGGTGGCTTTAGCTCCCGTTTCTTAACAGAAGCACAAATGCCTGCAACCATGATTCGTTTAAACATCGTAAAAGGCCTTGGCCCAGTATTACAAATTGCTGAAGGTTGGACCATTGAACTACCTAAAGAAGTAAACGAAGTATTATGGAAACGCACCGACTACACATGGCCTTGCACATGGTTTGCACCACGTTGCACAGGCGAAGGCGCATTTAAAACAGCCTATGATGTAATGAACAACTGGGGTGCTAACCACGGCGCTATCAGCTATGGCCATATTGGTGCAGACATCATTACCATGGCTTCCATGTTACGCATTCCTGTATGTATGCACAATGTAGACGAAAGCAAAATTTTCCGCCCTGCCAGCTGGAATGCATTTGGTATGGATAAGGAAAGTGCAGACTTCCGTGCTTGTGTTGCTTACGGCCCACAATTCAAATAGGAGTATTTATGCAGGATTTACAAAAAACAAGAGAGCAAATTGTTGAGGTTTGCAGATTATTATGGCAAAAGGGCTGGGTAGCTGCCAACGACGGTAATGTATCCGTTCGTTTAGAAGACGATACCTTCCTTGCTACCCCTACCGGTGTAAGCAAATATTTTATTACACCCGACATGCTTTGCCACATTGACAAAGACGGCAATCTGTTAGAAGAACGAAAAGATGGCCATCGCCCCAGCTCTGAAATAAAAATGCACTTGCGCTGCTACCAAGAACGCCCCGATGTGGGCGCCGTAGTGCATGCCCATCCGCCATGTGCCACCGGCTTTGCCGTTGCAAACAAGGCGTTGGACAACTACTGCATGATAGAAACCATTGTAGGTTTAGGATCTATACCCGTTACACCTTTCGGCGCACCTTCCACCTATGAAGTACCGGAGGCCATTGCGCCCTATTTAGCAGAACATGATGTAGTATTGTTAAAAAACCACGGTGCACTTGCCGTTGGCGACAACCTGATCGGTGCATATTATCACATGGAAACCTTGGAGTTGTTTGCACAAATTATGCTCAACGCAGAGATTTTAGGCGGTGCGCAAGAGCTGCCTATGGAAAAAATTGAGCAGTTGATTGCACTGCGCAGCAAATACGGTTGCACAGGCAGACACCCCGGCTACAAAAAATATCCACATGGTGATAAATAGGAGGCCAGTATGTTAAAAGGCATTTCCCCCATTTTACCCCCAGAACTTTTAAAGATTTTAATGGAAATGGGTCATGGCGATAGAATCGTAATCAGCGACGGTAACTTTCCTGCTGCCAACTGTGCAAAGCGCCTGGTACGCTGCGACGGCCACGGAGTACCGGAAGTTTTGGAAGGCATACTGCGACTCTTCCCCTTAGATACTTTTGTAGAAACACCTGTAAATGTAATGCAAACCTTAGACGGCAGTACACCACCCGTTTGGGCAGAGTTCAGCCGCATTGTTACAGAACAAGAACGCTCCATGGAGTTTGGCCAAATAGAGCGTTTTGCCTTCTATGAAGAAGCAAAAAAAGCCTATGCCATTGTTTCTACAGGTGAAAAAGCCCTCTACGCAAACATCATTTTGCAAAAAGGCGTGCTATAAAAAACCACAGCCCACGATTTGTGGGCTGTTTTGCTATGCAATAAAATTCCTCCCTGCAAAAAACAGGGAGGAAGCCGCAAAAGCGGAGCTGTGTATAGGACGCTGGGCACGGTCATCATATAAAAAATAAGGACAAATAAAAAACGGGAGATTTATTCAGCTTTTATAGGAGACTGTACCGTGCACGCTTTTTTATCTAATGTTTTGCCTGCAATCAAAAGCTCTATAGCTTTTTTTGGACAGGCTTTGCGGCAATTGCCGCAACGTATACATTCCAAATCGTTGGCATCTTTTACGGGATCTACATTCATTTGGCAAACCTTGGCGCATTTGCCGCAATGCACGCATTTGTCTTGATTAATGTGATATTTGTAAAAGGATACTTTGTTAAACAGGGAATAGATTGCGCCAAGTGGACAAATGCATTTGCAAAAGGGTCGGTATACCACGATAGACAGAACAATGGTGCTCAGCAAAATTACATTTTTCCAAGCGAACAAAAACCCTATAGAGCCACGCATGGCTTTATTTAACAGTACCAATGGAATACCGCCCTCCAGCGTACCGGCAGGGCAAATCCACTTACAGAAATAAGGATTTCCGTTGCCTATGTCGTTTACCAAATACATAGGCAGTAATATCACAAATACAAGCAATATCAAATACTTGAGTTTTACAAGTATTTTTTCTTTGGGTAAACTGCGAATTTTTTTGGGAAACGGAATTTTGTTCAACAAGTCTTGCACAAGCCCGAAGGGACAAAGCCATCCGCATACAAAACGGCCGAGCAAGCTGCCTATAAGCATCAAAAAACCAACCACATAAAAGGAAAACATATGTCCGCTTTTGCCGAGCACTGCCTGCATAGAGCCTATGGGGCAAGATCCCAAAGCGCCCACGCAAGAATAACAGTTAAGCCCCGGTACGCAGGCATTTTTTAAACTACCCTTATATATTTTGCCTGTGATATAGCCGTTTAGGTGGCCGTTGGTTACAAGAGCGGCCAGAGCCTGTATTTTATGGCGAAAGGCATTCAGTTTTTGTGTTGCTTTCTTCATAATTACCCTATCCCTATACATTCCATACAAATGCGTATGGCTTTATTCAATACAATTAAGTTTTCCTGCCGTACAAGCACGCCATATAACATAAAGGCGATACCAGTGCCAAGCAGCAATGTGGAAATCATATTTTTAGATTTCATAAACATCCCTTATTTTTGTAGAGCAGCAAGCTGTTTATCCAACATTTCTGCCCATTCTTGTTTGGAATATGCACCAAGCAATTCTTCGCCTACGATTTTGCCATTTTTATCTACAAAAAAGCTGTAAGGCAGAGCATCGGTTTTAGCAGATAAAGTCTGCATTAAGCTTTTGCCCCAGAAAGCTACTTTCATATCCTTATTATTTTCACCCAAAACTTTAAGCACGGCTTCTTTGGAAGCTTCATCTATATTGCCCTCGGAATCGGTATCTATGTTCAATGCCAAAATACCTACTTTTTTAGACTTGTATTCTGTTGCGAGTTCTGCCAAGTGTGGAAGTTCTCCCATGCAAGGATTACAGGTAGAAGAAAATACATTAACCAAAGTTAAATCATTTTCTTGAAACAAGGATTCTGTGATTTTGTTGTTGTTCATATCTGTAGCGCTAAATGTACCCAGGCCGGTTTTGGCAATAGGGTCGGTTTTTTGACCGCAAGATGTGGTTGCAAGCAGCAGAGCTGCCAACAGGCAAAGCACAAGGGCTCTTTTTACTAAACTTTGTTTGTTGTAAGTACGCATAATATTACCTCCGTTTGATTCTTCGTTAAGATTGTAGCAAAAGAAGTGTTAAATCCGTGTTAAGAAAAACAACTGCAAAATATTTTTTTGCAAATCAAAAAAAAGCAAGGCCAAATGCCTTGCGGATATGCCTATATTTATTTTTTAATATAATAGCCTTCTCCTATTTTATTGATGATAGGGTTATGACCCAAAACTTCTTTAAGTTTTTTGCGCAGAGATGCCAAATGTACCCGTATGGAGTTACTGAAATAATCCACCTCGCTGTCCCAAGCATGAGCAAGCAAATCTTCCACGCTTGTAATACTGTCTTTATGAAACATCAAATACTCTATAATGGCAGTTTCTTTTTTGGTGAGTTTAACCTCTTGCTGTTGCGCATAGAGCGTTCTTTTAGCAGTATCAAACATCAAATCTCCACAATGGATGTGAATATCTTGCAGCAAAAACTCTCTGCGCAAAAGGGCTTTAACCCGCATTTCCAATTCTGCAAAATGGAAAGGCTTGGTAAGATAGTCACTTGCGCCCAAGGCAAAACCCTCTGCCTTGGCCTCTATATTTCCATTTGCGGTAAGTATAAGCACTTTGGTATTGGTACGCTCCTTATTTAAAAATCGCAGCACATCAAAGCCGCTTATATCGGGCAGTTGCAAATCAAATATATAGAGATCGTGCTCCTCTGCCAAAATGTATTCCTCGGCCCGCTCCCCGCAATCGGCGGTGTCTACATAATAGCCAAGCAAGCGCAATCCCTCGGCAATGGTAGCAAGCAATTCACGTTCATCTTCTACAAGTAATATTTTCACCGGTTTTCCCTTTCAAAAACAACGCACATCACTGTGCCTTTGGGCTGATTATCTTTCACTTCTATAGCGGCGTGGTGGTGGGCAAACACTTTTTGGGCAAAAGCAAGACCCAAACCCGCGCCATCTTTTTTTCCGGTATCGCCCCTAAAGAAAGGTTCAAAAATCAGTTCTTTATCTTTATCGGCTATACCCATACCGCCGTCTGCAACTTCTATTACAATATTGTTGACATTGCTTTTTGCTTGCACAAACACGCTGCTGCCTTGCGCGCTGTATTTTATGGCATTGTTAACCAAATTAAAGAAAGCTTGGTACAAAAGCGTATAGTTGCCGATTACCATAAAGGCCTGTTCGGAGGCTGAATTCCACTCACTTATTGCGGTATCTGTTTGCAAAGCGATATGCTGTTCTGCGGCGATATCTTCAAGATCTGTAAGCACATCTTCCAGCAAGATATCCAGCGGCACTTTCTCATCAAGAGCGATACGTTCTATTTGAAACAATTCCAACGTTTTGCTCACGGTATCGTTCATTTTTTGAATCTGAGCAGACAAGGTAGTAAGCATCTCCGCCA
>JAEWXD010000065.1 GCA_023396045.1 Bacillota bacterium
GGGTCCCACCTGTTCCCATACCGAACACAGAAGTTAAGCCCTCAAACGCCGATGGTACTTGGCTGGCAACGGCCCGGAAGAGTAGGTAGTCGCCGGATTCTACTTATATGGAAGCCCTTCGGGCTTCTTTTTTTTTGTATCCAGAAAACCACCAGCAAGGTTTAACTCCATTTTTATGTTTGTGGCTTAATTTATATATATATTATTTCAATAAAGTGAAACGGATTTATTTAATATCGGAATATATATTAGTATTATTTGAAATATTTTTATAATTATTGTATAATTTAGTTAAACGTTTCTAATTAAAGGAGTAAACTATGAACAACAATTATTTTGAAAAAAAAGACTTGGCTAATTTTGCCAATGGTGTTTTGGGTGAACAAGCCAAAAATCTTTGGGATGAATTCTTAAAATATTATGGTGATGCTACGGCTGAAGGTTCTTTAACCAGCAGAGAAAAAGCACTTTGTGCTTTGGCAGTTGCTTATTCCGCACGTTGCCCTTATTGTATTGATGCCTACACACAGACCTTGGTTTCTATGGGTGTAACAGAAGAACAATTAACTGAAGTGCTACATGTTGCTTCCTCTATGCAAGCCGGCATTACCCTCGTAAATGGATTTACAATGAAAAACACCGTTTCTGACTTAAAACTATAAAAGTTTCTATATATTAAATTATAGAAACTAAAACTATTTATAAAATCCGTAATATAGGGGTGATAGTATCTTTAATTTAATAAAACGAAATTTTGAAGAAAACCAGGAACAACAAGAAAAAATATCTTTTGCTAATTCAATAGAATTTTCTAAAAAAGTTTTGGAATGTATAGATTATATTCCAAAATTTTTTGATACTGTTAAAAATAAAGAGTTTTTATATACTTCCAGTATGGATGTAATGCAACTCAATATAGGAAAAATATGCAATCTTGCTTGTAAGCATTGCCATGTTGAGGCTGGTCCTCATAGAACGGAACACATGAGTAAACAAACCATGGATGATTGCTTGTATGTGTTTAAAAAGCACCACTTTAAAGTAATGGATATTACAGGCGGTGCACCGGAAATGATGCCGCATTTTGAGTATTTAGTAGAAGAAGCAAGAAAAATTGCAAAAGAAGTGATTGTACGAACCAATCTTTGCATTTTATTGCAAGATAAATATAAACATCTTATAGATTTCTATGCCAAACATCGTGTTACTATATTCTGTTCCTTGCCCTTTTATACCAAAGAGATTACTGACGGCATTCGTGGTGTTGGTGTGTATGAAGGTTCTATTTCTGTTTTAAAACAGTTAAATGCAGTTGGCTATGGCACTGCTTTGCCACTTAATCTGGTGTATAATCCGGATGGTGCATTCTTACCTATGTCGCAAGAGTGTTTAGAAAATAAGTATAGAAAACAGTTATTAGAAGAGTATGGCATTGTTTTTACAAATCTTTTTACCATTACCAACAACCCTATTGGTCGGTTTGGTATCAGCCTATATAAAAAAGATAAACTACAGCTATATATGCAAAAGCTTGTAAATGCTTATAATGAAGATACTGTTCAAAATCTAATGTGCAGAAATGAAATCAATGTATCATATGATGGCTATATTTACGATTGCGACTTTAATCAAGCCATAGACCTTAAAATCCATGCTGATAAAGTACATATTTCAGATTATAAGAATTGTAATTTTATAAAACGAAAAATTGCGCTGGGTAACCATTGCTATGCTTGTACAGCTGGTGCTGGTAGCTCGTGAGCAGGTGAAATATCTTAGGCGTGTTCTAAGAATCCATTATACATCCTTGTGTTTTGAACATTATGCTCTTTTTTATGAAACATTGCATAATAAATTGAATTATTTAGCATCTTCAAATGTACTATAATATTTTTTATACTTTTTTAGTGATTTAAGTATTCATATTGGCTTGCATTTTTTATCATTCTATATTATAATTTCTAAGGAATATCGTTCACAATTTCCGGTAACGATGGCTGAGGGGTTCCACCTGTTCCCATACCGAACACAGAAGTTAAGCCCTCAAACGCTGATGGTACTTGGCTGGCAACGGCCCGGGAGAGTAGGTAGTCGCCGGATTCTACTTATATAGGAGCCTTACAGGCTTCTTTTTTATACCATTTCTGTGGTAGTTCCTATCAATCCCTCCACTTTAAAATATAGCAAAAATATGTTACAATTATAAGGATTTTTACAAAACAGGGGGGTAGTGTATGAAGGTAGTTGTAGTAGATGGGCAAGGTGGTCGTCTGGGTAAATTGCTGGTAGAATCTATTGTGCAAGATAACTTGGCTTGTCAATTGCTTGTAGTGGGTACCAACAGCATTGCCACCAGCGCCATGCTGAAAGGTGGAGCTACACAAGGTGCTACCGGCGAAAATCCTTTGCTTGTAGCGTGCAGAGATGCAGATGTGATTGTAGGCCCTATTGGCATACTTTCTGCCGATTCTATGCTTGGTGAAATTACCCCCAACATGGCAATGGCCGTTGGTCAAAGTAGGGCAAAAAAGCTATTGTTGCCTGTAAATCTGTGCAGCAATATCGTTGTGGGTGTTCGTACTTATAATATCAACGAGCTTGTAAGCGAAGCACTAAAGCAACTCAGAGAACTCTGTGAATAATATGCAGAATTTTTGTAAATGTTACCCTAAATCCACTGTACAAGATTTTTTGGTGCATATCTATGAATCTTGTTTCGGCCAATTTTGTCAAAAAGAACCAAGGCTTTCTGAAATAAACTATAAAGGTAAAATAGCGTATTCCGTAGAGCCTTTGAATGAAAATTTTGTGAAACTACATTTGCCTGGTGGTATACAATCCCAAGCTCTTGCCAAGTTAAGTAAACATTCAGCAAAACGCTTTCAAGTTGAAGTGTTGCAGCAACATTTTACAAAAGCGCTTGTTCTATCAGAGCAAAATATTATTCCGTTTTCAAAAAAAGAATTACAAACTGCTATCAATAAATGGAGAAACAAGCAATTTGTCTTACTAACGCATTCGCAATCTTTTATTGAAAACTATGGTGTAAATTACTATATTGTACAGAAACAGTTTTTGCCCTATGTTCCTTTATTCTTTAAGTTAGATCTGCTATTGCAGCAAGACCATTTTGTATTAGCCATTGATGGCCCATGCGCAGCAGGCAAATCTATCTTGGCAAAACTTTTGCAAGACCTGTATGCCTGTAATGTATTTCATATGGATCATTTTTTCTTACAAGCCCATCAGCGCACGCCCAAACGCATGCAAATCCCGGGAGAAAATATTGATCATGAGCGTTTTTTGCAACAAGTACTTTTGCCACTTGCTAATAAACAGATTGTAGAATATCAACGCTTGGATTGTGCTAACATGCAACTATCTCAAGCAGAACATATTGCTTATACACCTTTTACCGTAGTGGAAGGTTCATACAGTTTGCACCCCAACTTAAAACCATTTTATTGCTATACCGTATTTTTAGATGTAGAACCTGGCTTACAACTGCAAAGGCTTGCCCGGCGTAACCCACAAAAACTATCCATGTTTGTAGATAAATGGATACCCTTAGAGCAGGCCTACCATCAAAAATACAACGTGGCTCAAAGTGTAGATTTGTATTTGCAAAATTAATAAATCAACCGGGTGTTGCCTGCAGGCCACATTCGTTATTATAAATGTATTTTTTAATGAAGTTAAGAAAACTTCGCCGTCGTTCCAAACGATGATATCAAATAAAAAGAGGTTATCATCATGACAAAAAACAACAAAGTATATCTATTGGTACTTACCGCCATGTTCCTGGCACTTACCTTTATCTTGCCGTTCTTTACCGGTCAAATTCCAACGGTTGGCAAAGCATTGTCCCCAATGCATATTCCTGTATTGCTTTGCGGATTCTTTTGTGGCCCTTGGTTTGCAATGGGTCTTGGCTTTGTAGCCCCACTTTTGCGTTCCCTATTGTTTGGCATGCCTCCTATGGTTCCGGTTGCTATTCCTATGGCTTTTGAATTGGCTTGCTATGGCTTCTTGGCTGGCTTGCTTTATCAAATGCTTCCTAAGAGAAATTTATATATCTATGTTGCGTTAATTGTAGCAATGCTTGGTGGTAGAATTGTATGGGGTTTGGTAAAATTTGCGATGGCAGGTTTGGTAAATGTTCCATTTAGCTTTGATATGTTTTTAGCAGGCGGCTTTATGAATGCAGTACCGGGTATTATTTTGCATATTGTTCTTATTCCAATTTTGGTAATGGCACTTAAAAAATACACTTATAAATACCAAGCTTAAATCATTTATCAAACAAAGCTTTTACCAGCCTTACTGGTAAAAGCTTTGTTTTTTTGTTATAATAACTCTGTTCGCAAAGGAGTATTTATGTTCACAAAAGCAAAAATAATTAATCATTTTAGGTATTCATTTTGGATGTATTTGCTGGTAGTGGTTCTCTCGGTTGCTTTTTGGAACATTCTTTACACAGCAACTGCTTATCAACCCCCTGCAGATAAAAAGTTAGAAATTATCATTGCAGAAAATTCGCAAGCAGACCAAGATGCACTTCAAAGCATTGTGCAAAACATTCATCAAGAAAAATTTTCACATCTGGAAGAAGTTTCGGTGCACAACTTGTTAAGCAGTGTAGATCAAGCTTATTATACAGATATTCAGTTGCAAACCTATATTATGGCAAATCAAGGGGATATTTATATTTTAGGTAAAGAGCGTTTTCGTTCTTTTGGTGCGCTTGGTGCTTTTGTAGACTTAACACCCTATATAGAAAACGGCATAATTCAAATCAGCCCAGAAGATAGCAATCGCGCAAAGCTCATTATAAAAACCGAAGACGAAACAGACACCGTTTCTATTGCCGGCATTTCCTTACGTAATGCCAAAGGGCTTGCTAAACTTGGTATAAATACGAGGGATAGTTATATTGCAGTTGTATATAATTCCGGTAATTTACAAAATGCTGTTGATTTCATCAACGCGCTCATACATATAGAATAATGAAACGACCTATTTTTTCCATGCTTCAAAATGCAGGGGTACGCACTTCTCTGCATATGCCGGGGCATCATGGTAAAGCCCTGTTTCAATATGACTTTTTTGGTTTGGATACTACAGAGCTTCCCATAACGGATAATCTGTATGCTCCACAAACTGCCATTGCTGAAGCACAGGCGTTACTTGCACAGTCTTGCAATGTTGCCCATGCTCATTTTTTGCACAACGGTGCAACTGCTGGCATACAAGCCATGCTTTTGTATGCAAAGCATAAGGGCAACAAAATCATTTTGCAGCGCAATTCTCATATTAGTGTGTATAATTATTGTGCCATATTAAACCTCGAGCCTATTTTTGTGTACGAGCACTATACAGAAAATGGAATTCCTTATGTAAGGGCAGAAGATATTCTGCAAGCCATGCAAGCCAATCCTAATGCTTGTGCTGTACTACTCACTTCCCCAAACTATTATGGTGTGTGTGTGGATATTGCAACTATTGCTAAGTGTGCTCATCAATTAAATATGCTTGTGTTGGTAGATGAGGCGCATGGTGCCCATTTAAACTGGTGCAAAACTATAAAAAATGCCGGTGCTTATGGTGCAGACATCTTTGTGCAAAGCCCACATAAAACACTGCCTTGCCTTACATCCAACGCTTGGATATTGAATCGTACCCAAGACGATGCTTTGCTTAACCAATGCTTGCGTATGGTGCAAACCTCAAGCCCGTCCTTTCTCAATCTTATGGTTATGGACGATGTTCGAGCCTATTTAGAAGCTCATGCAGATATAGAAGCGGTACAAGCAAGTATAGCTGCTTTTGCACAAAGCTTGCCAAAGGAAATCTATCATGTATTACAACAAGAGGATGTTCCTTGCGTCTTAGACACTACAAGACTTGTGATTCAGTGTGCGCAGGGCGGTTATGCAGTGCAAACAGCGCTTGCCAATTGCCATATAGATGTAGAAATGGCAGATGAAAAACACATCGTTTGTATTGTTTCTATGTTGCCAAGCAAGTGCAAAGAACAGTTACAAGCTTTACAAGAAGCACTTTCTACTATTGCTTGTATAACACAAATAAGCAAAGTACAAAGAACGAACAGTAAAACCATACAAGTCATGCCCTTGCAAGTAGCCTTCTATGCAAGTAAGGAAGAAGTTCCACTTGCAAAATCTGCTGGCAGAATCTGTGGCACAGTAGCAGGTTTTTATCCGCCCGGTACCCCACAAATTATATGGGGCGAGAAAATTGATGAACAGCTTGCAAAGCAGTTTGTAAGCATGCCACAAGATACTACTTTTGGTATTTTTAAAGGCAACATTTTATGCGTAAAGGAGTAGCCATGAACTACGATTTATATATTTTTGATTATGACGGCACTGTGTGCAATTCTTTTGAGGGTTTTAAATCCTCTGTTGCCTATATGCTGGAATATTTTCACTTACCGGTGCCTTCAGATGATACTATTCGCAGTTGCATTGGCCCGCCGCTATTGCATTCGCTTACATGTATTTTAAAAGTGGATCCGGCTTTGCATGAAGAAGCATCTATTATATATAGAAAGCATTTTACAGAGTATGGTAACCAATACTTCTCTATGTATGCAGGTATTCGTACCGTATTGCAATCCTTGCGTCAAAGCGGGGCAAAAGTTGCACTGGCAACCTCTAAACCCATTGGCCCCACCCTTACATTGCTAAAACAATTTGGCTTAACAGAACTTTTTGATTCTATCAACGCACCAGAAAACGACAAGGTGAAGAATTCTAAAGAGTTTGCTATTGGTGAGGCGCTTAAAGTGCCTCACGCCAGTGCTGTAATGATAGGCGATAGAAAATATGACGCACAAGGTGCAAAATTTCACAATGTTGATTTTGTAGGTGTAAACTATGGCTTCGCAGATGCTGGTGAGCTGGAAGCCACAGAGGCTATTGCCGTTGCAGAAAGTCCCATGGATTTATTGCGTATTTTTAACGTTCCGGCAATTACAGGCAAATTTATTTCTATGGAAGGTATGGATGGCTGTGGCAAAACCACCCAATTACATCTCTTGCAAGAAAAGCTTAATAAATTCGGGTTCTTGTTTGACTATACCAGAGAACCAGGTGGTACTGCCATTGGCGAAAAAATCAGAGAGCTTGTGCTTTCTGTAGAAAACAGTGAAATGTGTGCAAGAACAGAGGCCTTGCTTTATGCAGCTGCCAGGGCACAACATGTAGAGCAACGCATTAAACCAAGTTTGCAAACAGGTAAACATGTGCTCTGTGATCGCTTTGTAGATTCCTCCATCGCTTACCAAGGCGGTGGTAGAAAACTTGGCAAAAACAATGTGCAAGCCATCAATGCCTTTGCTATAGATCAAACCATGCCGGATAAAACCATATATTTGAGCATGGATGCAGAAAAATCTTTGCAACGCAGGGTACAAGCCAGCGTATTGGATAGATTGGAAAGTGAAAAAACAGAGTTTTTCTTGCAAACCAAAGCCGTATACGATGCCTTGGTGCAAGAAAATCCAGAGCGTTTTATTGAAATCAATGCGGATGACACCATAGAAAACATAGCAGACCAAGTGTTTTTTAAACTGGTAAGCTATTTAGAACCACAGGTAAATTGGGAAGCGTGTAAACATGAGTAATTTTGATTCTTTTGTCAATAAAGATGAAATGGTAGTTGTAGGTATGTCCGGTGGAGTAGATTCCTCCGTTACAGCGTACAGACTTAAAAAAGCCGGCTATAATGTTGTTGGTATCTTTATGAAAAACTGGGATGAAACCGACGATAACGGAATTTGTACTGCAGAAAACGACTGGAAAGATGTACAAAAAGTCTGCGCCCATATAGATATCCCATACTATTCTGTGAATTTTGAAAAAGAATATTGGGATAGGGTGTTCAGTTTGTTCTTGAAAGAATATAAAGCAGGCAGAACTCCCAACCCGGATGTGCTATGCAATAGAGAAATCAAATTCAAAGCCTTTTTAGACTATGCACAACAACTGGGGGCAAAACACATTGCTACCGGGCATTTTGTGCAACGTAGAGATATTGACGGCAAAGCCCATCTTATAAAAGGTATAGATCCTAACAAAGACCAAAGTTACTTTTTATACATGCTCAAAGAAGCACAAATTGCAAAGGCTGTTTTTCCGGTGGGGGATATTACTAAGCAGGAAGTGCGTAAAATTGCAGAAGAAATCAACTTGCCCGTAAGTGCAAAAAAAGATTCTACCGGCGTATGTTTTATTGGTGAACGCAATTTTAAAAACTTTCTGAAAGCCTATTTGCCGGCACAAAAAGGCTATATGCGTTCTGTAGATGGTGAAATCGTAGGCGAGCATGAGGGGCTTATGTATTATACGCTTGGTCAAAGGCGTGGCTTGGGCATCGGCGGCAGAGGCGATGGACGCAGCTGGTTTGTAGTAGACAAAGATATGCAAAATAACGAACTCATCGTTTCCCAGGGGGAAGACAGTCCGCTGCTTTATAGCCATGTATCTTATGCACAAGAAATTACTTGGATTAACGATGCACCTATGAAGGAAGGGCAAAACTTCACCTGCAAAGCAAAGTTTAGATATAGGCAACCCGATCAAGAAGTTGTAGTAAATTATCAAGGGGATACCTTAACAGTAATATCCAAAGAACCACAGCGTGCAGTAACGCCGGGGCAAAGTGTTGTTTTGTATAAAGACGATATTTGTTTGGGTGGCGCGATAATTACAAATAGCGAACGAAAATAAATTATATTAGATTAAAATTTAAAAATAGAGGATAATATACGAACTATAAAACACATAAATCGTAATATAATTCGCAAATATAAAAAAACGGCAAAAAAACCAAAAAAAACGCAAAAAAATGAAAAAAAGTGCAAAAAAAGAGTTGACAGAGGGAGGAGTGTATGCTAATATAGATTTTGTCGTCAGCGAGACGACGCGAACCTTGAAAACGATACAGAAGAAACAGAAAGATAGCGAATTTAACGAC
>JAEWXD010000035.1 GCA_023396045.1 Bacillota bacterium
GACTAAAGCCCGCCTTGTGTAAAGGGGGAAAGAAAGTGTGCTTGCACACTTTCAGGGGGGATTGTGGCAAGGCGAGTTGTAGGCAGAGCGTTTTTTAAAGAACTATGCTTTATCTTTGCAGTTATATACAAAGACACTCGCATATGTTTTTTTATGCTTTGTTTAACTACTAAGTATTGGCAAGCTATTACATAACTGCATAATATATATTGTTTTATTGTGAACTGTGTTTATATCGTAAAGTTGTGCAAGCACCTACTACACTGTAAGCCGGCAGTCCTCACGCAAGCAGTAGCCACAACAAAGCCCGCCTTGTGTAAAGGGGGAAGAATTGCATTTACGCAATTCAGGGGGGATTGTGGCAAGGGTGCAAGGTAGCAGTTGCATTTTGAGTAAGCTTAACTTTATCTTTGCAGTTTCATACAAAGACACTCTCATATATTTTTTATGCTTTGTTTAACTGCTAAGTATTGGCAAGCTATTAAACAACTGAATAATATGTATTGTTTTATTATGAACTGTGTTTATATCACAAAGTTGTGCAAGCCCCGGCTACACCGTAACCCAACCTTTCGATCCCCAGCCAGCTACACTGACAGCCCCCTTTACACAAGGCGGACTTTTTGTTTAACGCTTTCAATTTGGACAAGTGCTTAAATTGCTTGTTTTCACTAAATGTATATATTATTTTGCAAAACAGTCAGCAAGCTTTACTTACACTCAAACTTCGATACATAATAATTTTTTCTGTTTTATAGGAATGTTGGCTGTGTGTAGTAATATTGTGAAAATAAGAAAAACATTTTTCTTTTTGATTTTTTGCCGCCATTACAAGCAAATACAAAAAAACTTGCAAAAGCATGCAATATTGAGTATAATATTTTTGCCCTTATAATGACTGTAAAGTCCTGTGCGATTGTAAAGTGTGAACCCTGTCAGGTCCGGAAGGAAGCAGCAGTAAGCGTGGATCAATGTGCTGCGGGAACCACTTTACACGAGTAGGGGTATTTTTATTGCCTAAAAATCCGTTTTATTGAGAAAATGGGTCCGGCACAGTGTCAATTTATGCAATTGTTCCACGTGGAACAATGCAATATGCCGTGGCTGCTTTCTGCTGCCCAACAAAACAAATTTCACTCAAACGCTCTGCCTGCGTATTTTTCCTTTTTTCACAAAATGAGTTTGTATTGTTGCTGTTTTGAATATAAAATACAAAAATGATACTAAAGCAATTCTATATATCGTTAAAATAGAGTAATATTTTCATCTATATAAAAAGCCAAGCACAATGCTTGGTTTTTATATTATACTGCCACAAATCCACGCCAGCCACGCACGCCATAGTAGGAGTCTGCGCCATTATGGTATAGAAATACGGCTTTGTAGCGTTTTTCCATAAAGTATGCGCCGCCAAGGCCGCGTATGGCCTCGGGGGTAGCTATCCAAGAAGATGTTTTACAATCAAAATCGCCAAGGGTTTGCAAATATTCATATTGCGATTGATTTAAAATTTGTACGCCCATGGCTACAGATTGGGCCTCTGCGCTTTGTTCCGGCGGGAACTTTTTGCGTTTGATGCGTGCTGCTTCATCATAACAAACGTTGCGCCTGTTGGGTGTTTCTGCAGAACAATCAAAAAACAGGTATTGATTTGTTTGCGCATCATAAGCCACAACATCGGGTTCACCGCCGCTATCTTCCATGGCTTGCAGGCTTACAAGCGCCTTTGGATTTGCCTGTAACCTTGCTTCCACAGCACTCCATTCTATTCCCTTATGCCTGTGCATATTATTTAAAAAACGTAGTTGTAATTCTTGTAAAAGTTCCATAATTCTCCATATTTGCATAATAAAAGTCTTGCAATAAAGTTATACCCTTGCAAGACCTGCAATAAACACTAATTGGCAAATGTGAGGCTATCGTCATTCATAGATTGGATGATTGCCAGACTTTCCACGCGCACACCGCTTGCACGCACATTTTTTCCACCATCTTGGAAGCCTTTTTCTATCACTATGCCTGCCCCTGCCACATTGGCACCCGCTTGGCGCACAATATCAATAAGTCCAAGAAGTGCACAGCCTTGTGCAAGAAAGTCGTCAATCAAAAGAATATTGTCTGTAGGAGCAATATATTTTTTGCTTACCACAACATCATAGGTGCGTTTTTTGGTAAAAGATGTTACCTTGCTTGTATACAAATTGCCATCTAAATTAAGACTTTCTGTTTTTTTGGCAAATACCACGGGCACATTAAAATACTGCGCCGTAATACAAGCAATACCAATACCGGATGCTTCTATGGTAAGAATTTTGGTGATTTTCTCTTTACCAAAGAGCCTGAAAAATTCTTCGCCAATTTTATTAAGCAAAGTGATATCCATTTGATGATTTAAAAAACTATCTACTTTTAAAATATTGCCCGGCCTAACATTGCCATATTTTAAAATGTATTCCTTCAATAATTCCATACTGCACCCCATGTATATAAATATTTTATGCTATTATACTCCAAATTCATGCATTATGCAAAATAATATTCGTGTTTTAAAGTAATGTAAAAATAGATAAAGGCTTTCTGCGCAATGCAAAAATTGCATTCACTATTCATTTACGTTTCTTTTATAATATAAGTTGTTATTTTGTAATATTGTTTCATGTGAAATACACAAGGCGGGCTTTACTCGCCGCTGCTGCCGGTGTGAGGATTGCCGGACTTATGATAAAAAGAATGGGTAAAACAAATAGCAAAAATCTGTTTACAAAGCATAATCATTACTATCCACTTAAAGTATAGCCATTATAAATCCAATCCATCTACCATATACCTTGCCATAATCTCCTGATAAAGCGCAAGCATCTATCCTCCTCTTTGCCGCAAAAGCCGGCTGTATAACCGTTACTGCCGGTGTGGAATAGC